>JAHCBB010000008.1 GCA_019634635.1 Verrucomicrobiia bacterium | reverse complement strand
GGCCGGAATCGACCCGGGCATGTCCGCGCGCACCTTCGAGAGTTCTTCAACCTGGGAGCGGAGCACGTGGTGACGGTGGCGGTGACTCCGGAAGGGGGTGGGAAGGTGGGGGTGAACACCATCCGGGTGGGGCCCGGAGAGCCGGGAGTACCGGAACCGGCGTTTCCGTGGACGGGATCGTATTTTGGAGGGCTGCCCTTGAAGCTGCGGGCGTTGCCTGCGCCCGGCTATGCGTTCAGCCACTGGACCGGGGATGTGCCGGTGGGGATGGAGGCTTCGGAGACGCTGGAGTGGCCGCTGGATCATGCGGCGTCGGTGACCGCCGTGTTCGTGCCGGGGCCGACGCGGGTGGTGCGGCAATATTGGAGCTTCAACGAGGTGGAGGGCCTGCTGGAGGCGCAGTGGGGGGCCGGGGCGATGGGCCTGAGGGTGGTGCCGGGGCCGACCACGGCGGTGGTGGCGGACAGCGGCCAGGAGTTTGCGGGGATCAATGCGCAGGGGGACGCCGGGGCGGGAACCCACCTGCGGGTGAACAATCCGGTCGGAACGTTGCTGGAGGTGGCATTGCCGACGACGGGATTGGATTCGGTGGTGGTGCAGTATGAGACGCGGCGATCGGGTCAGGGGGCGAGAACGCAGCAGGTCAGCTACACAACGGACGGGGAGATCTACCAGGCCTTCCGGACCGTGACGGTGATGGATGCGGCTCCGGCCGTGGTGCGGCTGGATTTCAGCGGGGTGGCCGGAGTGGCGGACAATCCGCTCTTTGGGATCCGGATTGCGGTGGAGCAGGGCGGCGGGGGCACGGCCGGGAACAACCGCTTTGACAATCTCACGCTGGAAGGACGGACCGGTGGGGGCGATGCACTTGGGGTACGGCCGGAGTTGACGCCGATGGGAGTGATCCGGGCGCGGGTGGGTGAGAGTCTGACCCGGATGTTGGAAGGGACGGATGCGGACGGTCCGGCATCGGCCCTGGAGTTTGAGTTGGTGAAGGGACCGGCGGAACTGACGCTGAGCGCGGTGGGGATGCTGGCATGGACGCCCCCGGCTGGACTGGCGGGGACGACGCAAGTGGTGCTGGTGAGGGTACGGGACGGGTTCGAGCCGTCCCTGAGCACGCTGGGACGGGTGGAGGTGCGGGTCGAGGCGGGCAATACCGCACCGGTGGTGGGTGCGGTGGCTGACCTGGCGGTAGAGGAGTTGACGCCGTTGACCCTGCAACTGGAAGCGACGGATGCGGAACAACCGGTACAGACCTTGACCTACTGGCTACTCGGAGGCCCGGCGGGAATGACGGTGAGTGCGGCGGGGTTGCTCAACTGGACCCCGACGGAAGCCCAGGGACCGGGTCAGTACCCGGTAACGGTGCTGGTAACCGACAACGGAGCGCGTCCATTGGGGACCCAAGTCCAGTTCACGGTTGGTGTGTCCGAGGTGAACCAGGCACCGGTGCTGGCGGCGGTGGCCGACCGGGAGGTCAACGCGCTGAGCCCCCTGACAGTCCAGTTGGAGGCGAGCGATGGGGACGTGCCGGCACAAACGCTGATGTATGGGTTGGTGAGCGGGCCCGAAGGCCTGACGGTTAGTGCGGAAGGGCTGGTGAGTTGGACGGCGACCCTGGCGCAGGCCCCCGGAACGTATGGGGTGAGCGTTCAGGTCAGCGACAACGGGACGCCACCGTTGAGTGACACGAAGAGTTTCAACATCACGGTGAGCGCTCCAACCGTCGAACTGGCGCGCACGATGTGGATGCTGGGGGTGGACGATGATCCGGCGGTGCAGCCGTACCGGCCGACGGCGGAGTTTGGTGCGGAGAACGGAAGGAATGACGCGCCACCGGGCAGGGTCAGCCGACTCCCTGGAGATCCGCAGTATGTGGCTGAGACCAATCCGGGATCGGATGACGACCATTACTTCGCCGGAGTGTATCCGGCGGGCTTCAACGGGCTGAGTGGTGCACTGCAGGTCCCCAACGATGAACCGTGGTGGGCGTGGGAGCGGGCGCACACGATCGGGGACCGCACCAACCGGGTGCATCTGGTGCTCGGGGCGGCGCAGGTGGCCGCCGCTGCCCGCGTGCGCATCACCATGGAACTGGTGAACGGAGGCTGGATGTTGAACGGGGTGAAACAGCCCGGGTTCGGAGATCACGACATGGTGGTCCGCTTCCGAAACCAGGGCGGGGCGGGCACGGTGCTGTGGTCGGGGCGGATCTCCCAGACCACCAATCTGGTGATGGAAGTGCTGGCGAGCGCCGTGCAGGCCAGTGCCGGGGCCAATACCATCGAGATCGTGCGCACGGGCCCCGCAGGCGCCGGTCTGTCCTACTGGATCCAGTACGATTATCTCAGGGTCCAAGCTTTGCCGGGAGGTGGCGGTAACACGCCGCCCGCGCTGGCGGAGGTGGGGGATCAGAGCGTGGCGCCGCTGAGCCCCCTGACGCTGCAGTTGGAGGCGACGGACGGCGATGAGCCGGCACAGACCCTGACGTACGGGCTGGTGAGCGGACCCGAGGGGCTTTCGGTCAGCCCGGGAGGGTTGTTGGCCTGGACACCGCCACTGGCACAGGGGCCGGGAGAATACCCGGTGACCGTGCAGGTCACCGACAGCGGCACCCCGCCCTTGAGCGACACGAAGAGTTTCAACATCACGGTCACGACTCCGGCCGTCGAACTGGCGCGCACGGTGTGGATGCTGGGGGTGGACGATGATCCGGCGGTGCTGCCGTACCGGCCGACGGCGGAGTTCAGTCAAGAGAACAAAAAGAATGATGCGCCTCCCGGACTGGTGTCGCGTCTGCCCGGGGATCCAGAGTACCTGGCCGGAAGCAATCCGGTGGCCGACGATGACTACTACTTTGCCGGAGTGTACCCGGCCGGGTTCAACGGGTTGAGCGCCGAACGGCGGGTGCCCAACGATGAGCCGTGGTGGGCGTGGGAGCGGGCGCATACGATCGGGGACCGGACCAACCGGGTGCATCTGGTGCTCGGGGCGGCGCAGGTGGCCGCTGGGGCTCGACTGCGGGTCAGCACGGAATTGGTGAGTGGAGGCTGGATGCTGAATTCGGTGTCTCAGCCCGGGTTTGGAGACCACGACATGGTGGTGCGATTCCGGAACCGCCTTGGAGTGGGGACCGTGCTGTGGTCGGGGCGGGTGTCGCAGACCACGAATCTGGTGATGGAAGTGCTGGCGAGTGCGGTGCAGGCCAGTGCGGGGGCCAACAGCATCGAGATCGTGCGCACGGGCCCCGCGGGCGCCGGCTACTCGTACTGGGTTCAATACGATTATCTGCGGGTCGAGGCGCTTGGGGGAGGCAACCAGGCACCGGTGCTGGCGGCGGTGGCCGACCGGGAGGTGAGCGCGTTGAGCCCCCTGACGCTGCAGTTGGAGGCGGGCGATGGGGACGTGCCGGGCCAGACGCTGACCTACGGACTGGTGAGCGGGCCGGCGGGGCTGACCGTGAGCTCCGGAGGCCTGGTTCAGTGGACGCCGACGTTGGCGCAGGCGCCCGGAGCGTACGGGGTGAGCGTGCGGGTTACCGACAACGGGACTCCGCCCTTAAGCGATACAAAGAGTTTCAACGTCACGGTGACGGCTCCCACCGTCGAACTGGCGCGCACGGTGTGGATGCTGGGGTTGGATGATCACCCGGCGGTGCTGCCGTACACGCCCACGGCGGAGTTCAGTGCGGAGAACGGGAGGAACGACGCGCCACCGGGCAACGTGAGCCGGATTCCCGGGGATCCGCAGTATGTGGCCGGGACCAACCCCGGTGCCGACGATGACTACTACTTCGCCGGGGTGTATCCGGCCGGCTTCAACGGGCTGACGGGCGAGCGGCAAGTGCCCAACGACGAACCGTGGTGGGCATGGGAACGGGCGCACACGATCGGGGATCGGACCAACCGGGTGCATCTGGTGTTCGGGGCGGCGCAGGTGGCTGCCGCTGCCCGCGTGCGCATCACCATGGAACTGGTGAACGGAGGCTGGATGGTGAGCGGGGTGAAACAGCCCGGGTTCGGGGATCACGACATGGTGGTCCGCTTCCGGAACCAGGGCGGGGCGGGCACGGTGCTGTGGTCGGGACGGATCTCCCAGACCACCAATCTGGTGATGGAAGTGCTGGCGAGCGCCGTGCAGGCCAGTGCCGGGGCCAACAGCATCGAGATCGTGCGTACGGGGCCGTCGGGCACCGGACTGTCGTATTGGGTCCAATACGATTACCTGCGGGTCGAGGCCCTGCCGGCCAGCGGGTCCGGGGCCGGTGGCACCGTTGCCACGGCCCGGGTCCGTGCTGCCCCGTCCGCTTCGGGCAGTTCCAGGCTGAGGCTGGCGTCCATCCCTGAGGCGGTGAATGGCGTCGTGACCTTGAACGGCTGGGATCATCTCACCCTGACCTATGACCGGCCGGAGCCCATGGATCCAGGTGTCCGATTTATCGTGGAAGCCTCCCGGGACCTCACCCACTGGGTGGAGGTGAAGGTCTTGACGATCCGTGAGGAGTTCCTGGGGGATCACCACCAGATGACGGTGATGGATCCCGTGCCCCTCGAACAGGGCGGGCCACGCTTCCTGCGGATTCGAACCGTAGCGGATGAACGCGCCCTCCAGCCGTACTGACCGGGGATGCAGCAGCCGACAGGCGGGCGGGCGCTTGTCAGTTGTTCTGCGGCAGGCCTTCGGTGTGGCCGATGTTCTTCACGGGGGCGAAAATCGCCTGCACTTCGGACAGCAGTTCCCGGTCCAGCGGCTCGGCAATCCAGGAGGCCCACCGACGGATGTTTTCCGGGTTGGCACTGCCGGCGAGTGTGGTGGTGATGTCGGGGTGCGTGCAGGAGAACTGTAGCGCCAGTTTGGCGATGTCCGATCCCCGACGCGCACACAGGGCCGCCGCCTCGCGGGCCGCCGCCTGGACCGCCTCCGGCTCCTTCAACCACGCCGGCAGCGGCGCGTTGGTCAGCAGGCGCGCACTGAAGGGGCCCGCGTTGAGGACCCCGATGCCCCGCGACTTGAGATGAGGAACCGTCTCATCGGCAAACCGGGTGTTCTGCAGCGTGTACTGGTTGTAGCTGAGCACGCAGTCCACGTCCGTCCGCCCGCAGACTTCGTGAAAGATCTTTTGCGGATATCCGCTGAACCCGATGAACCGCACCTTGCCCGCCTCCACCAGCCGGCGCAGCGCGGGGATCGTCTCCTCAATCACCGGGCCAAGCTCGACGAACTCGATGTCGTGGCAGAGGACGATATCCAGATGGTCGGTGCCCAACCGGTGCAGGGAGACATCCACCGACTCCACGACCCGCCGGGGCGAAAAGTCGAAGTGCTCCAGATCGTAGCGCCCGATCTTGGTGCACAGCACGTACTGGTCGCGGGGCACCCCCTTCAGCGCCAGCCCCAGCAACACCTCGCTCATGCCGCGACCGTAGAACGGGGAGGTGTCAAGGAGCCGGAGGCCGCAGTCGAGGGCCACGCGGACGCTCCGCAGCGCCTCGTCCACGGTGACGCTTCGGAATTCCTGGCCGAGGGAGCTGGCGCCGAAACCAAGGATGGGAAGGTGCAGGCCGGTGCGGCCGAGCGGACGGGTCTCCATGGGCGCCAGTCTGCGGTGGCGCGGTGGAGCGGGGCAAGACCCCGGGATTCCGGGAGGCCCCGCCGGGACATGGGAGCGGACGGCTGGTGAACCATGCCGGACATCCCCCCCGGACGGCCATTGTCCGTGGCATGGTGGCAGGGTGTGCCGGTCCAGATTTCCGGTTTCGTCCGGACGCCTCCGGGATACCGTCGCTTCCCGGACGGCAATCCGCCGGACCGGGCCGATCTGCATCATGGCCGCCGCCGCAAACATCGTTGACCTGCGCCGCCTGCTCGCCGAACGGTTCCCACGGGCCCAGGTTCGGCGTCCGGTGCCGGCGCCCCCGGTCCATCCCACCCGGTTGCCGGCGCTGGACAACCTGCTGGGAGGGGGGCTTGCGGAGGGGTCCATCACAGAGCTGGTCGGGAAGGGAAATGGTTCCGGCAGTGCGCAGGTGCTGCATGCGGTGCTGCACGCGGTGGCACAATCCGGGCGGTTCACGGCACTGGTGGACGGGGCGGACAGCTTCGACGTGGATGCGGCGCTGCCGGAGGTGTTGGCGCGGATGCTCTGGGTGCGATGTGCCGGGGCGGGAGAAGCCCTGAAGGCTGCAGACCTCCTGCTGCGCGACCGAAACCTGCCGCTGGTGATCCTCGATCTGAAGCCCGTCCGGACACGGGAACTGCAGCGCGTGCCCTCGAACCTTTGGTTCCGCTTCAGCCGGCTGGTCGAACACCACGGCACCACCCTGCTGGTGATCACTCCGCACGCGTTGGTCGGCGCCGCGGATGTGCGGGTTCGGGTGGACGGCGGAATGGACCTGGAACGGGTTGCCGCGGGCCCGGAGGCCGTGGCCGCCGGACTGCGGTTTGAGCTGTTGCGCCAGGAAACCGGGGTGTTCGAAGGAACACTCGCCGGAACGGCATGAGTGGATCCGCCGATGTTTGCCGTCCTCCATCTTCCCGATTTTGCGCTGCAGGCGGTGCTCCGTCTGGATCCCGGCGCCGCGTCAGATCCGGTGGCCCTTGTGGATCCCGGGCACAGCACGCCGCGGGTGATTCAGCGAACGGCGTCCGCCGCCCTCGCCGGGGTGGAGGAGGGCCAGACCGCAGTGCAGGCGCTGGCGCGCTGCCGGTCGGTGCGGGTCCGCCATCGGTCGGCGGTCCAGGAGGCCGTGGCGACCGAGGCCCTGGTGCAGGTGGTCTTTGGCTTCACGCCGAACGTGGAGATCACCGGACCCGGGATGCTGACGCTGGATCTGCGGGGCCTGACGGCGTTGACCTCGAAGGAAGGCGATGGGTCTGCAGCGCCCCTGGCGGCCTGGGCGCGGCGGCTTCAATCCGCCGTGTCCGGCCTTGGATTGAACGCCCGGGTGGGTGCCGGTCCGACCCCGAATGTCGCCCGCCATGCAGCCCGTTGGAG
Organism: Verrucomicrobiia bacterium; assembly: GCA_019634635.1. Taxonomy (NCBI): domain Bacteria; kingdom Pseudomonadati; phylum Verrucomicrobiota; class Verrucomicrobiia; species Verrucomicrobiia bacterium. The sequence continues at coordinate 189,569 of JAHCBB010000008.1, read as the reverse complement.
CGACGGGATCGAACGGGTCACCGACGCGGGCGTGTTTATCGGGTCGCTGCCGGTGGCGGCGCTCGAGCCGTCGCCGCATGTGGCGGAGATCCTCCACCAGTGGGGCATCCGGACCGTCGGGGAGGTGCTGGCGCTGGGTCAGGCCGAACTGGCGGAGCGGCTGGGGCTTGAGGCTTTTGCGCTGTTTGCTGCGGCTTCGGCCGGAGCCGTACGGCCGTTGAATCTGGTGCGTCCCGTGGAGCGCTTTGAGGAATCGCTCGATCTGGAGCTGCCGGTGGAGACCCTGGAGCCGCTGCTGTTTGTGCTGCGCCGGTTTGCCGGGCAGATCGAATGCCGGCTGGAGGCCTGTGGGCGGGTGGCCGAGGCCCTGCACCTCAGCCTGCGTCTCGAATCCGGTGCGGTGCTCGAGCGATGCCTGCGCGTGCCCCAGCCGACCCGGGCCGCCGGGTCGCTCTTCCGGATGCTGCACACGCACCTGGAGGGGGTTCGGACCGACGCCCCCATCACCGGGGTGGGGCTTCGCGCCGACCCTGCGCGTCCCGCGCAGCATCAGTTCAGCCTTTTTGAGGCGGCCCTGCGGGATCCCAATCAGTTCCAGGAAACGCTGGCCCGTCTCAGCGCGTTGGTCGGTGCCGACCGTGTGGGCACTCCGGTGCGGGAGGAGACGCACCGGCCGGGTGCTTTCCGGTTGCTGCCGCCGGATTTCGAGAACGCTCCGACGGTGCCGGCAGCCCGCGGCAACGACCGGCTCCGGCCCACCCCGATGCGGCGCTGCCGTCCGGCCCTCCCCGCCACGGTCACCCTGCAGCCATCGGATGCGGATCCCGCCCCCGAGCCCCGGACCGTCCAAAGTCCAGTGGTTTCCGGCAGGATCACCCTGGCGCTCGGCCCGCGGCGGCTGTCCGGTGGTTGGTGGGAGGCGGACGGCTGGCGGGAGGAATCCTGGGATGTCCAGATCCGGCATCATCAGGTGTGGCGTCTGGTCTGTCGGGACGGGGCGTGGACTGCGGATGCCGTGGCCGACTGAGCGCGGGAGGGAGTGAGCTCTGCGAATTCGAACGGGACTCCCCATGGCCACCCCCTACGTCGAATTGCATGCCCGGAGCGCCTTCAGCTTCCTGCGGGGCGGCTCGCTGCCGGAGTCGCTGGCGGCCGCCGCCGGGGAACAGGGGCTGCCGGTGCTGGCGCTCTGCGATCGCATGGGCGTCTCCGGCGCGCCCCGGTTCAGCCCGGCTGCCGCGGCTGTCGGTGTGCGACCGGTCTTCGGAGCCGAGCTGGTCCTTGAGGACGGCTCGGTCTTGCCGGTGCTGGTTGAGAATCGGACCGGCTACCACCACCTCTGCACCCTGCTCACCCGGGCCCACCTGCGGTCGTCCAAGGGGGCTGGAACGATTCGGTGGGATGAACTGCCGGAATTCGCCGACGGACTGGTAGCGCTGACCGGGGACGAGGAGGGGCCGCTCCGGAGGGCGCTGCACGCTCCGGATGGCGGGGCGGTGGGTGAGGTGCTGCGCCGGCTTCAGGCCGCGTTTGGTCCGGACCGGGTGTATGTCGAGGTCCAGCGCCATTTCCTGCCCGGCGAGGACCGTGTCCACAGCGCGCTGGCGACCCTGGCTGAAAGTCACCGGCTGCCGCTGCTGGCCACCAACGGCGTTCTGCACGCCACGCCGGAGGGGCGCCGCGTGATGGACGTCTTCGCCTGCCTGCGCCATCACACCACGCTGCGCGAGGCGGGCAGGCGTCTTGCCGCCAATGACGAACGTCACCTGAAGTCGCCGGACCTCATGCGGCGGCTCTTCAGGGATCTGCCCGCAGCGGTTGAGAACACGGTGCGGCTCGCCGACCGGCTCCGCTTCGAACTGCGGGACCTCGGGTATGAGTTTCCACGGTTTCCGGTGGGCTCCGGGGAGACGATGGAAGGGGTGCTGCGGGACTGGACCTGGCGCGGCGCGCGAAACCGGTATGGTGGCGTGGTTCCGGACAAGGTTCAGGCGCTGCTCCACAAGGAGCTCGCCCTCATCGAACGTCTCGGATTTGCGGGCTATTTCCTGATCGTGGCGGACCTGGTGCGGTACTGCCGGGAGCGGGACATCCTCGCCCAGGGACGCGGCAGCGCCGCCAACAGCGCGGTGTGCTACTGCCTGGGCATCACGGCGGTGGACCCGGTGCGATTCAACGTCCTGTTCGAGCGGTTCCTGAGCGAGTCCCGCAAGGGATGGCCCGACATTGACCTCGACCTCCCCAGCGGCGACCGGCGGGAACAGGTGATCCAGGAGGTGTACCGCCGCTACGGCCCGCACGGCGCGGCCATGACCGGCGCCTTCATCACCTACCGCGGACGCAGCACCGCGCGGGAGATCGGCAAGGTGCTGGGACTGCCGGCCGATGTGCTGGAACGGTTCTCGGCCTTGTTTGCGAGCGGCGACTTTCCGCACACCCTGGATCTGCTGCGCCAGATGGAGACGGCAGGGCTGTCCAAAGCCCACCCGGCCGCCCCCGCATTTGCCACGCTCTACGGACAGATCCGGGGTCTGCCGCGGCATCTCGGACAGCACTCCGGCGGCATGATTCTCGGCCAGGACCGCCTCAACCGGTTCGTGCCCCTGGAGAATGCCTCCATGCCGGGGCGGGTGGTGGCCCAGTGGGACAAGGACGACTGCGAGGACCTTGGGATCATCAAGCTGGACCTGCTCGGCCTGGGTATGCTGGCGGCGCTGCAGGAGACCGTGACGCTGTCCGCGGCGCGGGGGCGTCCGGTGGACCTGGCACGACTCCCCGAGGACGACCCGGCAACCTTTGAGATGATCCGCCGCGCCGACACCATCGGCGTGTTCCAGATCGAGAGCCGCGCCCAGATGGCGACCCTGCCGCGGATGCGTCCCGAAACGTTCTACCACCTGGTCATTGAGGTCGCGATCATTCGTCCGGGTCCGATCCAGGGGGACCTGGCACATCCCTACCTGCGCCGGCGCAACGGGGAGGAACCGGTGACCTACTATGGCGACGAGGCGCGGCTCAAGCCGGTCCTGGAGCGGACCCTTGGGGTGCCGTTGTTCCAGGAGCAAATGCTGGCCATGGCGATGACCCTGGCGGACATCTCCGGGGATGAGGCCGAGGAGTTGCGCCGGGCGATGAGCTTCCACCGTTCCGACGAGCGGATGCAGCGCGCCACGGCTCGTTTGCGGGCGGCCATGCAGCGGGCCGGCGTGGCCCCGGCGGTCACGGACCACATTGTTCAGGCCGTCGGGTCGTTCGCGCTGTACGGGTTCCCCGAGTCGCACGCCATCAGCTTTGCCTTCCTCGCCTATGCCAGCGCCTACCTCAAGGTGCACCGGACTGCGGAGTTCTTTTGCGCCCTGCTGAACCAGCAGCCCATGGGCTTTTACGTCCCCGCGACACTAATCCGTGACGCCCGGCGCCACGGCATCCGTTGCCGGCCCGTCTGCGTCGTCCGGTCCCGGTGGGAGACGGTGATCGAGGAGGACGGCCACCTGCGCCTCGGCCTGCAGCAGGTGGACGGACTGTCCCGCGGGGCGGCAGACCAGATGCTGGCCGCGCGGGAACGGGTGCCGTTTGCTTCCCTCAGCGAGTTTCTCGGACGGACCCGATTCACCCGGGACGAGCGCCGCACCCTGGCGTCCATCGGCGCCCTCAATGCACTCGCTCCGCACCGGCGTGCGGCGCTTTGGAATGTGGAGCGCGAGGTGCGACCCGACGACTTGCTGGACGGTGTCGCGTCCGGGAAGATCGCAGAGGCCTCGCCGCTGCGTCCCATGGATGCGTGGGAACGGATCCAGGCGGATTATGCGGGACTGCGGCTGACCACGGGTCCGCATCCCATGGAGCCCCTGCGACCTGCGCTGCCGGGCGTGCTGAGCGCCGCGGCCCTGCGGCGGGCGCCGCAGGGTCTCCGGGTGGAGGTCGCCGGACAGGTCATCTGCCGGCAACGTCCGGGCACGGCAAAGGGCGTCTGCTTTGTCAGCCTTGAAGACGAAACCGGCATCGCCAACGTGATCGTCGCGCCCGGGTTGTTTGAACGGGAGCGGCTCAAGATCACCCGCGAGCCGTTTCTGCGGATTGAGGGGCGCGTGCAGCAGCGGGAGGGCACCACGCATGTGCAGGCGGTTCGGATCCACGCCCTTGAGATTGCCCGGCTCCGCACCGCTGGATCCCACGATTTTGGGTAGGCGGGCCGCTATCCGGTGTCGCGGAGGTCGCGTGACAACTCCTCGATTTCGGAGCCGGCAGGGGCGCCGGGACGGCGTCGGTAGGCAAAATGGCGGCTTTTGAAGAAGCCGATCCAGTGAACCCGCTTCAGGCGCGAGTTTGGGTCACGCCGCCGGTCCGAGGTGTCAAAGGTGACCCGCATTTCCCGTACCTCCCCGCCGGATTTGAAGTGCCCGATCAGTGCGTCGAGCTGCACATCAATAAAACCGCAGCCGTGCAGGGCGTCGGGAATGAAGAAGTCACCGGCCGCCAGCCGGGCCACGGCCACGTCGTCCTCGCTGAACCGTTCCACGGGAACAAAGCCCACCTGCAGGACCGTTCCGGTGGCCTGTCCGGCGAGGGGAGCCATTTCAAACCTCAGTTCGAACCACTGACGTTGTGGCGCCGGCTCCGATGGTGTCCGGACCTGGTGGGCAAACTGCAGGCCGCGGTGGGTCCATTCCCGCCAGGCCATTCCCGCGGGATCCGGACGGTCCACCGGGTGCAGCGTCAGCCTCGGAGGCGTTTGCGGCGGGTGGCCGGGCTCCCGCCCGACGCCCAATTGGAAGCGGGAACCGAGGAATTTCCGGAAATCGTAACAGTACATCGAGGCCAGCAATGGCCACCAGCGACGCAGGCTCGGGGTCACGGCCCAACGGCTGATGTACGCCATCCAGCCCTCGTTGACCGGATGCTGGGCCTCCGTGCCGAGATGACACAGGGACCAGGCGTCCTCCATCAGCTGGGCGACCTGCATCAAGTAGAACAAAGTCCGCGCTTCCTCATCGGGGGACGGGGGCGGAACCGCGGCCTCGGGAAAGACCTCGGGGAAAAATTCGGCGCGAAGGTGCGGCGGAGCCCCGTCCCGGATCGCAGCCTCCAGGGACGCGGCGCGTTGGGCCAGTGCCAGCAGTTCATCGCTCGAATCGCGCCATCCGGGCTTCCAGAGGCGCGACGCCCTGAAGAAGACCCGCTCGGCGGCCATCCGGTGGTCCCGCGGGACTTCATCCGCAAACCGGAACAGCACATGGCCCGCATGCATGCCCAGCCGCCGGTAGGATTCCCACTGCGCCTCATCGTAGAACTGGTCCGCCGTGGTCTGCTGGGGAAACTCGGGGTTCAGGGTGCGGTACTGGGCGACGTCACAGGGCTCGTCGCCGGTCAGCACCGGCTTGACATAGAGCAGCGTGCCCTTGTCCGCGCCGCCGAGTCCGTCGTAGTGGATCGTGCCCACCGCCACGTGCTGGGCGCTCAGGCCGTTCGGACCCGGCCGCAGCGGCGCAAAGTCAATCTCCACCTCCACCCCGAAATCCTCGCGCACGCGCCGCAGGCTGGTGGCGAAGTCGTCGAAGGTGTTCTCGGGATCCGCACCGCAGTCGCAGAGGATCACATACCGGCAGTGACGGCGGATGAGTTCGTAGAAGCCAAAGTTCTCAAAATGCGCGCCATCGGAGAGGTGGACGTAATCCGGAGCGGTGGTGTCCGGTCCGGAGGGGGGCGCGGCGTTGGTCCATCCGAACAGCTCGCAGAGAAACAGCCGTCCGGGAAACGTGGGCACCATCGGACGGTTGCCGCCGGGGTGGGGCAGCCAGAGCCCGAGCCGCAGGTTCAGCGCGACCATGAGGAAGGTGACCGCCGGGCCGAGCGACATCGAGATGGCGCCCATCTGCGAGTTGAATGCCGAGGCCGAGGCGGTCAGTGCGGCCGCAAAGGACAACGCGGGAAGCTGGCGGGTCTGGTCGCCCAGGCTCAGTCCGCGCTGCGAGACGACGGCGCTCCGGGCGCCTCGATACAGGCTGGACAGCGGGTCGCCATTGAGATGGTTGGCGGCGCAGCAAACGAGATGAATTGGCCGCAACGGGAGGGGCGAACCCCTGGCGTCTGGCGCGGCGGCCCGGAGTGTGGCGTCCTGCAGGGCGCCCAGGGTGAAATCATCGCGCCGGCGCTCGTGGGTCTGCCGATTGTAGTCCGGAGGCGTCGGTTGCCGGAGGGCATCGGGATTGGCTGCACCGAGAAAGCAGCGCGCGATGCGGCTGCGATAGAAGTCGTGCAGTCCGATCCGCGCCGGATCGAGGCATTTCAGGATGAGGAACACCAGCCCCGCACAGACCGCAAAAGCGGCCAGCCACATGCCGGGACGGTTGACCTCGAGACCCACCAGCAACTGGGCCAGGAAGAGAAAGAAAACCACCACAGTCACGTTGGCGATCCATTGCGGCAGCAGCGGCTTGAGCCGGTCCAGCAGCCCGGACTTGCCGGCATCCTTGACCGACGTCTCCAACCAGCGCCGCAGCAGGGCAAAGGTGGCCCCCAGGCCCACTGCGGCGCCGCCGGTAACGCCGCCGTGCTCGCCGATCCACCGGTCACCCGCCTTGGACCACGTCACCGCCAGCTGCCACAGCAGTCCAAGCCCCGCCCACACCAATGCCGGGGCCAGGCATCGTGCAATGGTGCGATCCAACGCCCTGGAGAAATAGAGGCGCGGTTCCCGGGAGTCCGGATTCCCAAGATGGATGAAGCGGAAGGCGAGCAGCAGGCCTCCGGCGATGCCCCATGCGGCCGCCGCGGCGTAAATCCAGGGGCCTGCCGCCTCGGCAATTCCGGCGGTGCCGGAAAACACGCGGCTGCCGTTGGCCGGGATGCGCAACCAGAGCCACCGCAACAGGACCAGCAGCCCGGCCGAAAGGACTGCGGCGAGGGTGGCAAGGCGGCGGACCGAGTCATCCCCAAGCTCCTCCGCTTCGGCCGGGTGGACCGCGTGCCAGGCGCGTTCGGCAAGCTGATGGATCCCCAACGTGGCCGCGGCCATCACGACTCCGGCGACCAACCAGGGCACGCTGACCGTCGCGGCGACCATGAGCAGCCAGAGCAACCAGGCACCCCCGGCAAACGCGATGGCAAAGCTCAACGAGGGCATCAGGCCGCCCAGGACCGCCACCACGCCATTCCACATCTCGACCTCGAACAAACCCAGCCGGGGCATCAGGAACCGGCTGAATTCGCGGAGATGCCGGATTTCCGGACGCTCCCGCCCGTCCCGCAACGACGCCGGGTTGCCGCTAACGGCAAGATGCTGTGGCGTCGGTTCGGGAAACTGAAGGGCGGCCGTCGGGTCGGCTTTGGCGGAGTGCAGCCGCCAGGCGGTCCAGAACCCGCCCACATAACCGCCTCCGGACACCGTGGCCACATAGTCCACCAGTCCCAGCAGGTTTTTGTCCTGGAGCGCCTGAAGGAACCCCAGGTTGAAGGTCGCGCTGCGGATACCGCCGCCGGACAGCGCAAGTCCGACGCGGTCGCGGTTGGTAAATACCAACCAGGGTTCTTCGGCCGGACCGGGATCCGAGACCTGGCACTCCAGACGGCGTCCTCCCCCCGTGCTGCCTGCAAGCCCCAGTTGTTCCTCCTCGCAGGCGATCAGTTGCTGGAATGAAAACGGCCCCTCGGCGGGCAGGGAGGTGTTGGGTCCGGTGGCGGCCGTTGGTGTCATGGGAGATACCGGGACTCCGGCCCGGTCAGTCGGGTTCCGCAATCAAATCGTAATCGGTGTGCCCGATGACCCGCACCCGGGCGAAGTCACCCGCCGGAAGGCGCCCACGAATGTATACCCGTCCGTCAATATCCGGGGCGTCCGCCTCGCCCCGGGCCACCAGGTATCGCCCCCGCCGCGCGGCGTCTGAATCGAGGGACGTCCCGGTGGTTTCCTGGCGGAGGAGCCCGTGCTCCCAGGAACTGACCTGAGCCCTGGCGAGTTCATTGGCCGCAGCCTCCCCCTCGACCAGCACGCGGAGGGTCTGGCCGACGAACGATGCCGACACCGCGGTCGCGACGGTCCTCTGGGCCGCCATGGCGCGTTCCCGGCGTTCCTGCCGTCGGGCGGGCGGCACCTGGCGGCTCATCCGGCCCGCCACCGTGCCGTCCTCCTGTGAATAGGCGAATACGCCAAGCCGCTCGAACCGGGTTTCTGTGATGAAGTCCAGGAGTTCCTGGAACTGGGCCTCCGTCTCGCCCGGAAATCCGACGATGAAGGTGGTCCGCAGGGCGATCCCCGGGATCCCCGCGCGGATCCGCGCGATCAAGTCGCGAATGTACCGTCCGTCGGTCTCCCGTCGCATGCGCGCCAGCACGTCGTCATGGATGTGCTGCAGGGGCATGTCCACATAGCGGACCACTTTCCGGCACGCGGCAATGGTTTGGATCAGCTCGTCGGTCCAGTGCGCCGGATGCGTGTACAGGAGGCGGATCCAGAAGTCGCCCTCCAGGGATTGGAGCGCGCGCAGCAGTGTGGACAGTGTCGTGGCGTCGGCGGCCAGCGACTGTGTTGCCGCGGAAAACTTCTGCGGCGAGGAAATGGTGCGACGGTGGTTTGGACGCAGATCCAGTCCGTAGTACGTGGAGTCCTGCGAGATCAGGTTCAATTCGCGGACTCCGTCCGCGATCAGTTGCCGGGCCTCCGCGACGAGATCCGGCTGCGGGCGGCTCCGGTGCGATCCCCGCATGCGGGGAATGATGCAGAAGCTGCAGGGATGATTGCACCCCTCGGCAATCTTCACATACGCCAGGTGGCGCGGGGTCAGACGGAAGCGGGGGGTGTCGAAGTGCGGGATGTAATTCGGGCGCACGGTGACCCGTGTCTCCGGTGCGGGCGGTGTCACCACGCGGCGCGTGCGGCCAAACGCCTCCGTGCCGCGGACGGCTTCCTCCGGGTCATGCGGTGTGGCCGCGGAGGCCCCGATCTCCGCGAGCCGGGACTGGATGCCGGAGCGTCCGCGTGGTCGCGCGGGCGCTTCCGTGCGCCCGGCCCGGCGGCTGATCGCCTCCTCGACCATGGCGCCGACCTGTTCCACCTGGTCAATCCCCATGAACACATCCACCTCGGGCAGGAGCTTCGGGAGCTCCTCCCGGAACCGCTGGGGAAGGCAGCCCGACACGATCACCGCCTGGTCGGGACGCGTCCGCGTCCGCAGTTCGGCGGTTTCGAGGATGGTGTCCACGCTCTCCTCCTGCGCCGCGTCAATGAACGAGCAGGTGTTCACGATCACCGCGTCAGCCTCGGCCGGATCATTCACAATCTCGACGCCGTCCCGGAGCAGCGAGCCCAGCATGATCTCGGCGTCCACGAGGTTCTTGGCGCAACCGAGGGAAATGAGGCCGACACGGCGCGGGCGGGCGGGCGGGAGAGTGGCGGACGTGCTCAACGGATCGCGACTCTACGGCAGGCACCGGCGGCCGGAAACGGCGAATCTTCGCCGGATGGGGGCGGGACTCAGGCTGAAATCCATCGCTGCAGGCGACCGGCGAGGCGGGCGGCACGGGCGGGATCGGTGATGACGTTTGGGAAATCCCGATCCAGACGGCCGGGTTCGGGGACGATGCCCCAGGCCGTCAGCGTGAACACCTCGCAGGCTCGACCCGGGGGCAACCCGAGTTCGCGGGCCTGGCGTTGGAACCGGGCGCGCAATTTCTGCTTCCATGCCTCCAGGTCGGCCGTCGGCTCGATCTGGTGGCGGGCCACCCAGGGCAGCCATTCATTGATCTGGCTCTGATGGCACCACGATTCCGCCGCGATGACGTCGAACGCCTCCTCGACATCCACGACGAGGTCGGCGCCGTTGGCCCCGGCCATGTAGCCGTCGTAGGTGTTGAGGATCACCGGGGTGCGGACCGGCCGCGACGTGGATTCGTCGGCCACGGGGTATTCCTCGAGGAACGCGTGCGGGACGTTGATCATATAGGCAACCCGACGCACGGCTTCGGCGACCGTGACATGATCGGGGTGAATCCCAGCCAGCGGGTCGGAGGGCACGGGGGGGCAGAGCAGGTAGTCGGGCTCGAATTCCCGGATGACGTTCCACAGGGCGGCGAGCAGGTCCGTGGTCAGGGTGCGGCAGGCCTCCTCAAACGGCCGCCCATCCGGTTTGCGAAGGAGCTCGAAGGAATAGCCCCCGATGCGGGCACTGGCCTCCTGCTCGGCAAGCCGGATCCGGGCCGTCTCCTCACGCGTGCGACGGTGGTGTCCGGAGCGTCCGTCGGTGCACACCACCACCCGGCCCTCAAACGCGCCTCCGAGCTGGCGCCGCCACAGCTCAAAGGTTCCGGCGGCGACGAACTCGAAATCATCAAAGTGGGCGTGAACATGCAGAACGCGCATCCGTGCCAGCATGAACTGCAGGCCTCCCGACCCGGAAGCGAAATGGCAGCGGGCTCCGGCCGCGGCAGCGATGGGCCCAGCCCGCTGCTCCAGGATGCGGCGGACGAACCCATCCGGTGTCCCGGTCGGATCCTTTACGCCGGACCGACGCTGTCCCATTACGAATTCTGGGAGCCCAATGGGACCCGGCTCACCGACGAAATCTGGGGCCAGCGGGTTCAGGACCGAAACACGCCGGCGCTTCCGCCCTGGACGGAGCCCTACATCGTCCCGTCGGCCGTGCCGTAGCGATCCGGGCACTGCGGAGGTCGCGAACGCCCGTGGCACCTCCGCCGGAGCCTTTTCTGCAGCGGTCGCGAGCCCGGCGGCTATGGTAAGCCGGCGTTCCTGTCGCGGAAGAAATCCTGGATTGCCCGCAGGGCTTCCGTCTCGTCGGCGCCGGCCGCCTCAATGACCAGCGCGGTTCCCAGTCCGGCGCTCAGCAGCAGCAGGCTCAACACGCTCCGGCCATCCGCCATGCGGCTGCCCACGTGGAAACAGATCCGCGAACTGAAGTTCTGGGCGAGTCGGACCAGTTCCGTGGCCCTGCGGAGGTGCAGCCCATCCCTCCACGCTATGGTGACCTTGGTGCGCGTCATGGATTTCCGGTTTTCCTGTATTGGATGGCATCCGCGACCACCCGTTCAGCCGGGATCCGAAAAATAAGTGCCCCTCACGCTGTCGTCGCCCGGACCCACGCCGCAGCGGCGCGTCCCGCCGCGCCGTCCCCCGGTTCGTGGCGGGTGACCCGGGCGGCGCTCAGCACGGCGGTCTGCGTTGCCGTGGAGGCCGGTTCGCCGGCCAGCCAGAGGGATCGCACCCCGCCCAGCGCAAGGAATCCGGGAAGATCACCGTACTTTGCCCCGCCCGGAAGGAAACGAACGTCCTGGAGGTCGTCCACCTGGAGGAACCGGAACCCGTGCGTGTCGCAGGCCGCCGCATCCAAAGCGTCCCCGCACACCGCCAGAGTCGCGGCCAACACCGGCCCGCTGACCTCGCCCAGCGCCACCGCGGCCACGTGCCTCGAAGGGGTCTCGTAGGAGCGCACAAAACGCAGGACGGTCAGCACATCGTGCACCCGCTGGGCAAACAGGGCGCGGTTGTAGCCGAAGGTGTACGCGGCGGCCTCGCGCGGATTTCGTACCCGTCGCGTGCGCGTGACCGGCTGGCCATCGGTCAGGAATTCTCCCTGGAACAGCAGGTCCACCCCGCAGACCGTCATGCCGGCATCGAGCAATTCGCGGATCTCCGGCAGGAGCTGTCCCCCGGAAACCAGCCCCGCCTTCCCGGTGTCGGTGAGCCAGATCACGGTGCTCCCGTTCCATGCCTTCGGGTGCAGGAAGAGGATCGGCAGCTCCTCCTGCGGCGCCTCATGGCGCAGCCGGCCATCCATCTCCCACCAGTCGCCCCGGTCCACCTTGTTGCGCTGGGTCCAAGTAACCCTGCCGACGTCGGCGTAGCGCCGCCCGATCAGCGTTTCCACCGCGGGGCCGCACAGGGCCCGGTACGCCGCAGGATCCCCGGAGGCCGCCGCCACCTGTGCCGCGGCGTCCTCCCGCCATGCACGAAGCAGTCGCCGCTCGAAGTCCGGATCCCCGGCCGGTGGTGCCGGATGCGCGGCATCCCACACCGTGAGCTCATCGCGGCCGAGCGGCGTGTAGTCCTGCTCCAGGACCGGCTCGGCGAAGCCCAGCCGGAAGTGGCGGTTGAGCCATCCGTAGAACGCCGAGCGCGACACCTCGTTGTAATTATGCGGGAAGTGTTCCCCGCGGTGGATCATCACCGCGTCCGGCGCCCCCAGCAGGCGGTACAACTGCTGCAGCTCGGGATATCCCTTGGTGGCGAGTTCACGGGTCCAGTCATCCGCGGTGGTCAGCCCCTGGGGACGCGGCGCTGCGAGCGCGGCGAACTCGACGTTGCCGGTGTCCACGCGCAGCAGGCAGGCGTTCTCACAGGTGCAGCCGCCCTGCATGGCGGTGCTCACCATCACCGCGGGAAATGACAGGGCGATGCGTGGATCCAGCGCCGCCAGGATCATGGTCTGCGTGCCCCCGCCGCTGGCCCCCGTGACGGCGATGCGGTCGGGATCCACCTCGGGAAGGGTCAGCACAAAATCCACCGACCGGATCGCGTTCCAAGTCTGCAGTCCCATGGTGCTCTGCAGGTGGGACTCCGCGCGCGGACTGAACAACCCCCAGTTTTCCGGGGTGTTCATCTCCGGACGCTGCTTCGCAAAACTGTGGTTCAATTCGCTGGAGATCTGGAGGGCATCGGAATCCCCGAGCATGTCCCACTGCCACACCACGCAGCCCATGCGGGCCAGTTGGACGCACAGGGACTGGAAGCGGCTTCGCCCCCCCTGCTCAAAACGCTCGGCGCCGGTGGCAATCTCCCGCCGCAGCTCGTCCTCGGGGGTCAGCGACAGCCGTGCATCCTTCCAATGCCCGTGGGCGAAGAGGACTGCCGGCACCCGGCCGCTCGGGGCCACTGGACGGTACAGGTTGCCGGTGACCTTCAGGCCGGGAAGGCTCTCGAAATACACCTTCTCGATCGTGTAGCCCTCCCGGAGGATGCGGCCATGGGGCACCGCGTTGAGCGGGGTGCGCCGGGGCAGGGGCCACAGCCCGAGTGCGACCTGCATCTGGCGGCGGACCACCGCGGCACGGGCTTCCCATTCCTCTGGCGTGGCCGGAGGGGTGAACGGGAAGTAGCCGTCGAGATCCTTCAGGGGTTGCAGTCGCACATCTGCCGGCGCTCCCGACGGCCCCGTGGCCGCGAGGGCCGTCCGGGTGGCGGCAAGTCCCGCCGGGACGACGGCGGCGGTGGCGAGAAATTGGCGACGGTTGACGGCGGCGTTCATGGCAGGCGTGGTGGCCTGATGGAACCTGCCAGCGGCGCGGGAGAAAAGCGAAAGCGTGCTCCGTCTCCGGGGAGCGAGACCGCCCCGCCCCGCCCCGCCCCTGGACGTCCGCTGCGAAACTCCAGTCAACGTCCGCGACCGGCCGTCTCCGGACCTACGGTGAGGCGCCTGCCTTGGTCGCGGCAGACCTGAGCCACGTGCTGAAGGAACGCCTGCCGGCCCGCCTGGACCTCTCCACCCGGTTCGAGCGGATGGAAGCGCACGCTTTCCACCGCGTGCGCCCAGGTTTTTGGATTCTCCAGATCGCCATCGGCCGCGAAGTGCAATACTTCGCCACCGTCGTTCCAGAACACCCAGATTTCGTTCGCCACCGGTGAGGTGGGTCCCACGAAGAATTCCTGGGAACTCCCCCGGTCGTTGGTGGGTTCCCGTTGCGACAGAAAGCCCGCCAGGGCTTCGCGCAGGCGGGCGTCCGGAACCGCACCAGCGACGGGCGGATATCCGGGGCCGCCCGGCTTCGGCAACGGGATCGCCGTCCAGGGAATCCACACGGTTTGCCAGTCAGAGCCTCCCTCCGGTTCGACGCCCGGATGCACCCCGCGAATCTTGAATCCAAAATCGCGATGAGTGGTGCCATGCTCGGTCGAGACGTAATCCGCGCGTTTGAGATCCACCCACAGCTTTTCCCGTGGCAACCACAGTTCAGCAAAATGGCTGCGGTCGCCTTCGTCCTTCCCGGCCGGCAGCATGCGGGTCCAGACGGCCACGGCGTCCGGTGGGTCCGAACGCATCGCCGCCTGCAATCCGACGTACCAGAGGTCCACATAGGCGATTACGTCGGCCAGGAACGGCACGCTGACGAGTTCGGTGGCGGGATCCGTGGTTCCCCGGGAAGTGACAGGGCCCATGCGCTGGTTCGCCGTGGCGCAACCGGCGAGGAATCCCGCAAGCAACCAGCATCCCAGGCTGCGGGTGTTCATGGCCGGCGCTCTGTGAGCGTGTAGAATTGATTGCCCGCAATCCGGCCTTCGCGTTCCCGCGGCACGGCGACAAAATGGCCTCCCGGATGATCCGGCAGGTTGGCGGTCATCCAGGCATAGGCCCGTCCGGTCACCCCCGTGCTGCCGACACGCCGCAATTCCAGAAAGAGATCCGGGGAATCCGGACCGCCCGCAAGCGCGGCGGCGGCGAGCTGTGCCGCATGGTTGAGCAACGCCGCGATGCGCCCGGGCTGGCCGTCGTTGGCGATCCGGACCAGATAGTCCACCCGGCGGTGCACGCGGGGCACGGCCACAAAACGACCCTGCCCGTCGCGGTGGAAACCTTCCACCTGTCCCGGTGCCGTGATGACCTCGATCAAGTTGGCAGCCCGCGTGTTGGCCACCTCCTGCTGGGAATAGCCCGGCGGGATGTGCCGCAACCGGTTGTTCAGCACCCAGACGATCTCCTCCATGCCACGCCGGCAGTCCTCCTCGCTGCGATACAGCGGATCCCCCGGAAACGGCACCTCGTTGATCAGCAGCCGCGCCACGTAGCCCTCGGGCGTTGAGGCCGGTGCCAGCCGGACATTCTGGGCGAGCAGGCCCCAGCCCAAACTGAGGGCCGCCCAACAAAATCCCGCCATGCGTAAAGACATCGTCAAGCGTGTACCCCCATGCACCCCTGGGGTCCAGCAGCATCCCGGATCGTCCTTCCCGTAAACCCCTGCGGGCCCCAGAAATGGCGTTGCCGGAGGAGGCTCCGGGCTTACCCTGCGACTGTTCCGAACGATCACGGCTCGGAACGCCGCATCATTCAAAGACATTCCTGCCATGGCTCACGAACTCGCCCCCCTCCCGTATCCGAAGGAAGCCCTCGAACCGCACATTGACGCGCTGACGATGGAGATCCACCACGGCCGCCACCACAAGGCTTACGTGGACAACCTCAACAAGGCCATTGCCGGCACCCCGCTTGAGTCGAAGTCCCTCGATGCCCTGATCGGCGACCTCGCTTCGGTGCCCGAGAACATCCGCGGACCAGTCCGCAACAACGGTGGCGGGCACTGGAATCACACTTTTTTCTGGAAACTGATGGGGCCCGGCAAGGGCGGCACCCCATCGGGCGAGCTTGCCGCGGCCATTCACAGCGCCTTTGGAACCTTGGAGGACTTCAAGGCGAAGTTCGAGGCTGCTGGCCTTGGGCGCTTCGGTTCCGGTTGGGTCTGGTTGGTGGTGAATGGCGGGAAACTCGAAATCGCCTCCACCCCGAACCAGGATTCTCCGGTCATGGGCAAGGCCGTGGCTGGCGTCGAGGGCAAACCCATCCTGGGCGTGGACGTGTGGGAACACGCCTACTACCTCAAGTACCAAAACAAGCGCGCCGACTACCTGAAGGCCTTCTGGAATGTCGTGGACTGGGATGCCGTCGGCACCCTGTATGCGGCCGCGAAGTAGCGGGTCTCCCCAGAGCGAATTCGGCTGCGCCGTCCGGGGTGTCGGAAGGCGTTTTTTTGGCAGACCCTCCCGTTTCGTCGCGCGCGTACCGGACGGGCGATCAGCCCGCCTTGCGCTGCCGGTATTCGCTGGGGCGCCAACCGGTCCACTTTTTGAACGTATTTGAGAACACAAACGGGTTCGCGTACCCGACGGCATCGGCAATGACTTCCAATTTGTCATTGCCTCCGGTCAGCAGGGCGGCGGCGTGACGCATGCGCAGGTAGGTCACCTGATTCATCGGGGAACGTCCCAACTGCCGCCGGCAGAGCCGTCGCAGATGCTCTCCGGAGCAATGAGCCCGCCGTGCGAGTTCGGTGAGGTTCCAATGCTCCCCCGGTGCCGCGGCGACGGCCTCCCACAGCCGGGCGAGGCGGTCCTCGACATGCCACGGTTGGGCGAAGCGGAAGACATAACCATGGATCAACTCGACCCAATGGTGCTGCGCCGCCGGCTGCGGGCCGGCGGCTTGTTCATGGTAGAGTCCCTCGATCGCGGCGTTCAGGGCATCCCCGGGGAACCGAGCCAGAACCGGCGCCGCCGAATTGATCAGCGGGCCGTGGCCGGCGGTGGGTTGGTAGCGGACCCACGCAAATCCCCAGCGCTTCCCACGGATGGCATGAAAGGCATGCAGCACGTGCGGCGGTGCCAGGCACGCCATGCCGGCTCCGCAGCGTTGCCACCGGCCGTCGAGGTAGATCCGTCCCTCGCCAGATACACAGGCCAGGAAATAGGTGCCCGCAAGGTCGGTGCGCACCATGGCGTAGGGCGCCGCGGCATCGGCCACCCCAACATGGGCAATCCCGTGCACGGCGAGTGCCGGACACCCGGATGCCCGCACGATCCATTCACGGGAGTGTGGACCGGCGCGATGGGTCTCGACCAGCGGGGGATGCGTCATGGGAGGCCTGACGTCCGCCAGCGTGCCGCCCGCGGCCTCCGGTGACAACCGCCGGGTCCCTGATGCGATCCCCCGGGATTGCCATCGAGTTTCGCGTGCCCCGACGAGCGGCGGGGCCTCCCGGCACGGCCGTGCGGCACTCTCGGATTGGCGGGTGGAAAAATCTGGGTAACCTGCTCGCGGTCGGGTTCGAAGATCCAACCGTTCCTCAATCAAAGCGTCTTATGGCCACCCACTCCCACATCTGGAGATTCTTCCGTGCCGGCGGATTCGATCAGGTCAAGCTCGACACGGGCGCCGACCTGGCCCACCTCGACCAGCTCAACCAGAAACTCTGGGTCGCCCTCGCCTGTCCGGTGACCGGGGTCGAGTTCGACCGCCGGACCCTCGATCTGATTGACGCCGACAAGGACGGCCGGGTTCGGGCTCCCGAACTGCTCGCCGCCGTCCGCTGGGCTCTCGCGATGCTCAAGGATCCCGACGAACTGGTGAAGGGCGGCGACACCGTATCGCTCGGCGCGATCAACGACACCACGCCGGAGGGCCGGACGCTGCTGGAATCAGCCCGCCGCATTCTGGCGAGCCTCGACAAGAAGGACGCCGCGGCGATCTCGGTCGCCGACACCACGGACACCGCGCGCATCCTCGCGCAGACGGCCTTCAACGGGGATGGCATCATCGTTGAGGAGTCGGCATCGGATGAGGCGACACGGGCGGCACTGAAGGACCTGATCCAGTGCCTTGGATCGGTCACCGATCGCTCGGGGCGCCCCGGCGTTGACGAGGCGATGGTCGTCCGGTTTTTCGACGCGCTCACCGCGTACGAGGCGTGGATCGGCAAATCCGAGGCGGAGGCCGCCGCGGTATTGCCGCTGGGAGGGGACACCGGCGCGGCGGCGGACGCCCTGGAGGCGGTCCGGTGCAAGGTGGATGATTATTTCGGGCGCTGCCGGCTTGCCGCATTCGACTCCAGGGCGGCGGCGATCCTCAACCGCAAGGAGGAGGAATATCTCGCGGTTGCGGCGCAGGACCTGACCATTACCGCGTCCGAGATCCGCGGATTCCCTCTGGCCCAGGTGGCCGCCGGACGTCCCCTGCCGCTGAAGACCGCACTGAATCCCGCGTGGGCGGGGGCCATGGCCGCCTTCGATACGGCCGTGGTCCAGCCGTTGCTTGGCGCCCGGACGGAACTCACGGAATCCGACTGGGTCGCGCTGCAGGCCCGGCTCGCGCCGCACCTCCATTGGCGCTCGGAGAAGGCGGGAGCCGGGGTGGAGGGACTCGGGATTGCACGGGTTCGGGAGTTGCTGAGCTCCGGCGTCCGCACCGATCTGGAGGCGCTCATTGCCCGGGATCGCGACGAGGCCGCCAACGTGGAGGCCATTGCAGCGGTGGAGCGTCTCACCCGTTTCCATCGGGACCTCCACCTCCTGTGCACCAATTTCGTCAATTTCCGGGACTTCTACGACCGCAACAAGCCCGCCATCTTCCAGGCCGGCACGTTGTACCTCGACCAACGAAGCTGCGACCTGGTGCTCACCGTGGCCAACGCTGCCAAACACGCGGGCATGGCCCCGCTCGCCGGCAGCTATCTGGCCTACTTGGACTGCACGCGGACCGGGTCGGGCGAGAAGATGGAGATCGTGGCTGCCTTTACCGACGGCGATTCGGACAACCTGATGGTCGGGCGAAACGGTTTGTTCTACGATCGGAAGGGAAGAGACTGGGATGCGACAATCACGAAGATCGTGGACAACCCGATCAGCGTCCGCCAGGCGTTCTGGTCACCGTACAAGAAGCTCGCCCGATTCATTCAGGAGCAGGCGAGCAAACGGGCGGAGGCCGCGGACGCCGCAGCATCGGATAAGCTCACGGGTGCCGCAGTGAACGCGGGCAAGACCGTGGAGACCGGCAAGGCGGAGCCGCTGCCCAAGCCCAAGCTGGACACCGGCATGGTCACCGCACTGGCCATTGGCGCCTCTGGCATCGGCGGCATGATCGGCGGCATTGTCGGCGGGTTCGTGAACCTGGGCATCTGGATGCCGATCGGGGTTATCGCGATCCTGCTGCTGATTTCCGGTCCCTCCATGCTCCTCGCATGGCTGAAGCTCCGGACCCGAAATCTGGGACCGCTGCTTGACGCCAATGGCTGGGCGATCAACACCCGGGCGCGAATCAATGTGCCGTTTGGCGCCTCGCTGACCGGCGTTGCGACCCTGCCGCCGGGGTCCCAGCGCGACCTCAGCGACCCCTACGCCGAAAGGTCGAGCCCGTGGCCCCGGATCATCGCCGTTGCCGTGGTGCTCGTTGTCGCGTATCTGCTCCTCAACCATCAGGGATACATTCACCGGTGGACGGGCGGCCGCTGGGGTCAGGTCGCGCCCGAAGCCCCCGCCGCGCCCCCGGCGTCCCCGGCACCGGCGTCGGACGCTCCGCAGCCGTAGACCCAGTTGTCCGGTGGGAAGTGTTGCGGCGGCCTCCGCTTCGCACGATGAGACGGGAGCCTACGCCGCGGTCAGGGCCGCCCGGGGGTCGTGGGCCGACCCGGTCTTTTCCAGAAAGTAGTCGTAGCCGCCGGGGTACCCCCGAACCTGGCCCTGATGGATGTGCAGGACCTTGGTGGCCAGTCGCCGGATGAAGTGCACATCGTGGGAGATGAACACCAGGGTGCCCTCATAGCGCTCCAAAGCCAGGGTGAGGGATTCGACCGTGGTGATGTCAAGATGGGTGGTGGGCTCGTCCATCAGCAGGAGGTTGGGCGGGTCCACCAGGAACTTGACCAGGTTCAGCCGGCTCTTCTCGCCGCCGCTGAGCACGGTGGTGGGCTTGTAGATCTCCTCCTTGCGGAACATGAAGGACCCCAGGATTGCGCGGGCCTCGTCCTCCCGGAGCGCCGGCGCGCTGGCCAGGATCTCCTCCAGCACGTTCTTGTTCGGGTCGAGAGAATCCGCCCGGTGCTGGCTGAAGTAGCCGAGCTTGGCATTGTGGCCGAGGTCGCGTTCCCCGCGCTGGAACGAAACCACACCGGCGACGATTTTGAGCAGCGTGGATTTCCCCGCACCGTTCGGTCCCACCAGCACGGTGCGATCACCCCGCTCCACGGTGAGGTCGAGCCCCGCGTACACGGGGTGGTCGCCGTAGGCCATGTGGATGTCCCGGAGGGAAATCGCCCGCTGGCCGCCT
The DNA here is from genome assembly GCA_019634635.1 of Verrucomicrobiia bacterium. Taxonomy (NCBI): domain Bacteria; kingdom Pseudomonadati; phylum Verrucomicrobiota; class Verrucomicrobiia; species Verrucomicrobiia bacterium. The sequence goes on along the minus strand of JAHCBB010000008.1, from coordinate 169,758 downwards.
CGGGGCGGGGGCGGGATCTGGAAGCGGAACGGCTTCCGGGGTGGCGTGGGCTTCTCGGTCCGCTCCATGCGCTCGATCTGTTTCAGCTTGGACATCGCCTGCGAGGCCTTGGAGGCCACGGACCGGAACCTGTCCGCGAACTCCTGAAGCGCCTGGATCTCCCTCTGCTGGTTTTTGTAAGCGGCCAGCTGCTGCTCGTAACGCTCCTCCCGCTGGCGGAGGTAGTCCGCGTAGTTGCCTGTGTAGGCCACCAGCGTCCGGTCCGCGATCTCGTGCACCCGGGTGATGATCTCGTCCATGAACTGGCGGTCGTGGGAGATCAGCAGCAGGGCACCGGAATAGTTCTTCAGGTAGTTCTGCAGCCAGAGCAGGGAGACCAGGTCCAAATGGTTGGTGGGTTCGTCCAGCAGCAGCAGGTCAGGCTCCATGACGAGCAGCCGGGCGAGATGGGCCCGCATCACCCAGCCGCCGCTCATCTCCCGCGCCGGACGGTCGAAGTCACTGTCCCGGTACCCGAGGCCCTTGAGCATCCGCTTCGCCCGGGCCTCGGCCTGCGGGTCGTTCAGGGCGTCGTGCTGGGCGTGGGCCTCCAGGTACTCCGGGGTGTCTACCGAGCCGGCTTGCTCCAGCGCACGCAGCCGCTGCTCCAGGGCGGGCAGCACTTGGGCGCGTCCGGTGGCCACCTCCAGCACGGTTTCCGCGCCGACCGCCTCGGCCTCCTGCGGGAGGTGGCCCACCATGGTCCACGCATCACGTTCCAGTGTTCCCTCGTCCGGGGCATGGCGCCCCAGGATCAGCGAGAAGAGCGTGGACTTCCCGGCCCCGTTCGGGCCGACGAGGGCGACGCGGTCGCCGTGGTTGATTTGCAGCGACGCGTTCTCAAACAGCGTGCGGCCGGCCACGGACATTTTCAGATCTCGGATGGATAGCATGGGGCAACCCGTTTGCGGCGCGAAGCAGTAGCCGAATCCGGACCCGGCGCCAGCCTCAAGATCAGGGAAGTACGGCCCGGGGGGGCTTGAGATCGTAAAGGATCCCGCTGGCGTGGACTCAGGACGGCTGCGCCGGGTGGTCGGCCGCGGGAAGTTCCCGCCATGGCACCTCGTACACGGGTACCGGTTGACGGAATCCCTTCACCGTGACCGGGTCGAGGGCGAGGCACCGGGCGGCAAGGTCCGGACGGTGCCGAACCAGCGCCTGGTAGGTGGCCTCGCCGATGATGATGCGTCCGCGTCCGGAGACGCCCTCCAGGCGGGACGCGAGGTTCACTTCCCGTCCGAAGACCGTGTAGTTGAGGATATGGCTGTCGCTGCCCATGAGGCCGACCGTCATGAATCCGGAATTGATGCCGGTGCCAAGGGCCAGGCGGGGCAGTTCGGGCAGCGGGGGGAGGCCCTCGGCCTCCCGGCGGACGTTCTCCAAACGGCGCCGCCCGTTCTCCGCATCCCGCTGCACATTGAGACGTTCCATGGCCTGCTGGGCTTCCACGGCGGCAGCGACGGCATCCACGGCATGCAGCGGATTCGGCGTGGGCGCGCCCCAGAAGGCCATGACGCAATCCCCGATGTATTTGTCGAGGGTGCCGCGGTGGGCCTTGATGACGTCGGCGATGGTGGCGAGGTAGAGGTTGACCGTCTGGAGCACTTCACTGGACTGCTGCTCGAAGTAGGCCTCGGCGGCGACGCCGGTGAGGCCCGTGGACCGTACATGATCCTCGGCTGCCACCTGGGCCTTGTCGGTCAATTCGGTGAATCCCCGCACGTCGGCAAAGAACACGGTGAGCTCCCGACGGGCGCCGCCGAGGCGGACGCGATCTGAGCGGAGCAGTTCCTGAACCACGTTGGGTGAAACGATCTTGGCGAATATGCCGCGCACCCGCTGGCGTTCATTCTGCTCGAAGACGCTGCGGTAGGTCAGCATGGCCGCATGGTTCAGCGCGAGACCGGCGATCAGCGGGTGCGCCAGCGGGAGCCAGAGCCGGTCGCGATTGAAGGCGACGAACGCCACGACCACCCAGGACGCAGCGACCCCGATGAGGATGAGACTGGCGGGCACGGTGGACAGCCGCCAGGTCAGGATGGATCCCAGCAGGGCGGCCACCAGAACGACCAGGTAGTCGCCCCACGGCGGGAGGAAATGCACGAACTGGCCGCGCAACAGGGAGTCGGCGACGTTCAAGTAGGTGCTGACCAGGAAATCCAGCGGCGCAATCGGAGTGGCGCCACGATCGGCAAGGTTGTTTCCGGTGGCGGTGGACCCGATCACCACCAGGTGGTTGGTCCACTCTGTGGGGCCGGAATTCTCCGGATCTGCAGAGCGCAGTACCGCATGCTGCACGAGGTTGATCAGTCCGGCGGCCGCGATCCGTGAGCGGTTGGTGCTCGTGGTGCTCCAGTTGATGAAAAATTGGTTGGCTTCGTTGACCGGCAGGGTGCGGACCGCACGCCCCCCGGCATCGCGGAAAACGACGCGTCCGGGCTCGACCTGTGCCATGTCAAGATCCAATCCCAGCCGCTGGGCCGCCAGGACCAGCCCCATGTTCCACACCCGGCGGTTCACGTGGACGGCGTCCGCCTCCAACGTGGCTCCCGGACGGGGGATTTGCACGGTGCCGTCAGGGCGGACAGGCCACTGGACTTCAATTTCCTGGACAGGATTCCATAGCCGGACGGCGTTGGAGCTCACGCCGACGACATCCAGCCCCTGGCGTCGTGCCTGTCCCTCGATGAGCGGGTGCAGGAAGCGGTGCGCTACAAAGGCGTTGACCCGCCGGGCGGTGCCATCCACATCCCTCGGAGAATCGGCGTCGCCAAGCATCGCCTGAAGCCGGAATGGGAATGCCGGCGGAAACTCCGCAATCGAGGCGAGGATGACATTCCCGGATTCCGCCAGCTCGGCGGCGAAGTATTCGTCGGAGGTCAGGTTCGTGAGTCCGGGGAAGGGAACCATGCCGTGGTCCGGACGCTCGTCGCCGAGCAGGATGTCCATCGCGACGGCCTCGGCGCCCTGGTCCCTCAGCTCCCTCAGAACCAGGCCGTAGACGTATCGGGGCCAAAGGGGGCCCACGGGCACTCCGAGGGTATCTCCTTTTTGGAGCTCGGCGATGCTGAGGTCGTCCAGAGCCACCAACCCCAGGCGGGGTGAGACCTCGGCACTGCGGTCCGCTGCGACGCGGGCCCTCCAGTCGTAGGTGATCAGTTCGATCCGCTGAAGCGGGTCAAATTTGCGAAACACCGGGCGCAGACCGCCGGGGCCACCGGTGCCGGGATGCTGTCGGTCGGCCCACCGGGTCAACGCCACGGTGCCCACGGCGACGCAGGCGCCAACGAGAGCCACCCACAGGGGAATCTGCCGCTGCCGCCGCGGGGACATGGGTGTCTCCCAAGAAAAAACCCAGGGCAACTTGCGTTGCCCTGGGTGATTAAAATCTAACCTCGATTCATCCCATCGCTCACTCGGCGGCGGAGACGGGGGTCACCGGAGAAAGATCCGGCGGGAACGGGGACACGTACACCACGGGGCGCTCGAGGAACGGCGTCGGCGGAGTGCCGGGCCCGACCGCGAAGGTTGGGGCGATCACGCCCGGAGGAATGGAAACCACTCCCGGGATGTTCGGGTCGAACATCTGGCCGGCGCACACGTTGTAGCGGGCCTCACGGCTGGTGACCGCATCCTGCACGACCACATCCACGCAACCATCGAACACCAGCACGGCCCCGTTGGCGTAGGTGGTGAACACAGTCCCGCGGATCGCGGCGGTACTGGTCGGGGTCTGGACGATGTAGCTGGACTGGTTGGACAGCCGGTTGACTTGGGAGTCAATCTTGCCGGCTTTCAGGCCGAGGCGGGTCTTGACGACCGTCTCGGGGCCGGCGGAGTCCACAGTCAGCTCGTCAATGGACAACTTGCTGTTTTCCAGAACCCGGGTGAAGCCGCCGTTGGCGCCGAGGTTCAGCAGGACCTCGGAGGCCGGGCCGGTGCTGATGACCGTGCCGGGGCCGATGACGTCACCCACACTGGCCGGTGCGGACCCGAGATAGACGATGCCGCTGACCTTCGCGACTTTTGCGCTGCCGGTCTGCGGTGCGGCAAGGACGAGGTTCGCGGCCAACGCCAAAACGGCACCGACGCACGCCACACGAGAAAAGCGTCCAAAATAGTTCATGTTGAAGCCCTTTGGAGAATGATAGTCGGACGGGACGCAGCCTAGGCAGGAGGGTCGAAAAGTCAACGCCTTAATTTCCTGGTTGGACTGCTGAAACGTTTGACGGCGTGGTTCTACCGGAGATTTGTCCCCGGGCGCCACAGGATTGTTCAGAAAAGTCCGTGGGCCCTCCGCCGGCCCCTCCATCGCCTGTTCTCCGCGGGGTACGTTGTCGTCGAGTTCCCGCTTGCCTCGAGCCGGCAGTTTTGGGACTTTTCCCCAGCGATGACGGGCTTTTCCCAAGGTGCGGCGGTGGGGTTCCGGGGCGTGGTGCCCCGGTCCATTATTGCGTCCCGGGCCGCCTGCCGTCGCTGAACGCGTTTTCACGATCGAAAGCCCCGTTCCGCGCCGCGGGACGGGGTTTTCGCTTTTTCACTTCAAGAACCAGAGACGTTTCCCATGTCCATGAACTCCAAAGTCGCCCTCTACGACACGACCCTTCGCGATGGCGCACAGGCGGAAGGCATCAACTTTTCCCTGAGCGACAAGCTGCGGATTGCCGAGAAGCTGGACCAGTTCGGCATTGGGTTCATCGAGGGCGGATGGCCGGGCTCCAATCCGAAGGACATGGAGTTTTTCCGCCAGGCACGCCGACGCCGCTGGAAGTCTGCGCGGATCGCCGCCTTCGGGTTTACGCGAAAGAAAGGGGTGCCCGTCGAGCGCGACGACCAGGTACGCCTGCTGTTGGAGGCCGAGACGCCCGTGATCACCATCGTGGGCAAGTCGTGGCGCCTTCATGTTGCGGAGGTGCTCCGCGTGTCGGCCGATGAGAATCTGGCCATGATTGCGGAAACCGTCCGGTACCTGAAGGACCAGGGTCGGTGCGTGGTGTACGACGCCGAACACAGCTTTGACGGTCATGCGGATGCGGCGGACTACGCGATGGCCACCTGGGAGGCGGCGGCGCGGGCTGGCGCCGACGTGGTCTGCCTCTGCGACACCAATGGCGGACGGTTGCCCGCCGAGGTGGGACGGGTCACCGCGCTGGCGGTGGCGCGACTGGGTACGGTTGTGGGCATTCATACGCACAACGATGCCGGCTTCGCCCTCGCCAACGCGGTGGCCGCCCTCGAGGCCGGCGCCACGCATGTCCAGGGGACCATCAATGGCTACGGGGAGCGCACGGGGAACTGCAACCTCGTCAGTGTCATCCCCACGCTGCATTTCAAGCTCAACCGCCCCTGCGTTCCGGCGCGATCACTGCCCAAGCTGAAGGAACTTTCCGAGTTTGTGGACGAGATCGCCAATGTCCGCCATGACCCGCGCCAGCCTTGGGTCGGTCAGACGGCCTTCGCCCACAAGGGGGGCATCCATGTCCATGCGATTGACCGGGTGGCCCGCAGCTACGAGCACATCCCCCCCGAGTTGGTGGGCAACCGGCGGCGGGTCCTGGTCAGTGACATGTCGGGGCGCACCAACATTCTGCTGAAGGCCGGCGAACTCGGCTTCCCGCTGGCGCCCGAGGCCCCGGAGGCCCGTGCGATCACCGCCCGGGTCAAGGAACTGGAATCGCAGGGCTTCGAATACGAGGCGGCCGAGGCATCGCTGGCCCTCCTGATCCGGGGCATCCTCGACGATAATCCCGGGCTTTTCTTCTCCATCAAGTCCTATCACGTCTCGATGCGCGGCGACGACGGCGGCTCCGTGTGCGAGGCGACGGTGAAGGTCCGCGTCGGGGACGTGGTCCATCACACGGTGGCCGACGGGGACGGGCCGGTGAATGCACTCGACAGTGCGCTGCGGTCGGCGCTCGCGCGCTCGTTTCCCCGGCTGCGAAAGGTGCGGCTCACCGATTACAAGGTGCGCATCCTGGACGGCGTCGAGGGCACGCGAGCCCGAACCCGCGTGTTGATCCAGTCCACCGACGGTCGTCGGGAGTGGGGTACGGTCGGCGTGAGCGAGAACATCATCACCGCGTCATTGAAGGCGCTGGAGGACTCCATGGAGTACGCGTTGCTGGATCACCGGCCGCGCGCGAACATTGCCGTCCGGCCGTGAAACGGGTGGTGTTCATCACCGGTAGTGACACCGGCGTGGGGAAGACGGTGCTGGCCGTGCTCCTGACGCGCCATCTCCGGCGGCGCGGCGAGGCGGTCCGGGCGGTCAAGCCCTTCTGTTCGGGGGGACTGGATGACGTGCGGGCCCTTCAGGCGGCCCAGGAAGGCGCCCTGGACCGGGAAGCGATCTGCCCCTGGGTGTTCCGCCGTCCACTGACGCCGCTTCTGGCGGCCCGGTGTGAAGGCCGCCGGGTGGAAATGGCCGCCGTGGTGCGCTTTCTCCGCCAGGCTGCCTCCGGTCACGGGACGCTACTGGTCGAGGGGGCGGGGGGACTGCTCAGTCCGTTGGGCGAAGGATTCTCGGCCCTGGATCTGATCCGGAGTCTCCGGGCCACCCCGGTCGTGGTGTGTCCCAACCGGCTGGGTGCGTTGAACCAGGCCCGGCTCGTGTTGGCGGCGCTGCCGGGGGCAATCGCTGCCCGGGCGCGATGCGTCCTGGTCGAGCCGCCCTGCCGCGACGCCGCCAGCCGCACCAACCCGGCGCTGCTCGGCGAGTGCATCGGCGCCGACCGGGTCATCGTCCTGCCCCGGTTCCGGGGTCCGGCGCCGCCCGAACCTGATTCCCGACTGGACCGCATTCTGGCGCGCATCCTGGCGCCGATCGTGCACGGGGCTTGCCCGGGTGGCGCCGTGGGGAAAGGCTGATCCGCATGCCCGGTGATGCCCGACAGGAGTGGATGGACGCCCTCGCGATGGCGATTGCGGAGGGCACCTTGATCAAGGTGAGCCTGGGGGCGCCCCGGAAGACGGATGCCGTCGCGCGCCGGCTGCTGGCGCGTCCCGTGCTGCTGCGTGACGGCCCGCGCCTGCAGATGGTCTGGAGCCTGCCGACGCATGATGTCACCCGGAATTTGGAGCCGGACGAGGGGGTGCAGCGGCTTGGGGAGCTGCTCGGCACGGAATTCTGCGTGGCCAACCTGTTCACCACACGGCGGACGGCCCAGCTTGAATTTCGCAAGGGACGTGCGGGACGGGTGCTGTATTCCCCCGCACTGGCCCCGGAGGTCCCAACCCAGGCGCACGACCGGGTCAAGGCGCGCACCGTACCGGCGGACCGCCCATGGCTTCGCGCCCTGGGGGTGACCACGGCGGAAGGGACGGTGTGCCGTGGACAGGAATCAAAATACCGGCAAATCCACCGGTTCATCGAACTGCTGGATCCGTTGCTCGTGGAGGCGGGACTTCTGCGGGGGGGTGCGGCGGCCTTGGAGGGCGACCTCCGGGACCCGCCCCTCCGCGTGTGGGACATGGGGTGCGGAAAGGGGCACCTGACCTTTGCGCTTCACGAACACCTCCGGTCGCGGTCCGCGCGGCCGGTACGCACCTTTGGAGTGGAGGCCCGGGCCTCGCTGGTGGCTGGAGCCAACCGCGCGGCGCTCGAGAGTGGATGCGACGGTCTGGAGTTCCTGCCCGGGACCATTGCCGAGGCCCCCCGGGAGGCGATGGACGTGCTGGTGGCGCTGCACGCCTGCGACACGGCGACTGATGACGCCCTGGCCGCCGGCATTTTGGCCGATGCCGCGCTGCTCGTGGTCTCGCCCTGCTGTCACCGCGAGGTGCAGGTTCAGCTGACGGCGCCCGCCATTTTTGCGGGGGCGCTCCGCCATGGGATCCTGAACAGCCGCATGGCGGAGATTGTTACCGACGCGTTGCGAGCCGGACTGCTGGAATGGGCCGGACGCGATCCGCGGGTTTTCGAGTTCATCTCTCCGGAACATACTGCAAAGAACCTGATGATCGCCGCCGTGCGGCATTCCAATACGGATCCCGGGGCCGCCGCCCGGCGGGTGCGGGAACTGGCCGCCGCCTTCGGCATCCGCCACCAGCATCTCGCCGCATCCATCGGATTTCCCCTGGGGTCTCCGGCATGACTCCCTTTCCCGACGGGCCCGCACTGGAGCGGCTCCGCTCCATCTTCCTCGGACGCGAGCGGGTCCGGGGGCCGTACTGGAGGCACCGGGCGGATCTGAAGGCGTATGACGCCACCTTTGGCGAGCGAATCGGGTGGAAGTGGGACGCGGTTCTCGGGGAGTTGACGGCGCGTGGATGGCGCTTGCCGCCGGGACCGCTGCTGGACTTCGGCTGTGGCAGCGGGATCGCGGGCCGCCGGGTCCTTGCCGCGTTCGGCGTGTCCGCGGACACCACCCTGTGGGTGCATGATCGCTCCCGGCCGGCCGTGGAATTTGCCTGCGCGGCGGCTTCGGATGCGTTCCCCGGCGTTCGGGTCGGCCCCGTGCCGGCATCCGTGCTGACCGGCCCTGAGGCCCCGGGAACGTTGGTCGTGAGCCATGTTCTCAACGAGCTGCCTGCAGGGGAGCGGCGTCGCCTCCTGGCGCTGGCCCGGCGTGTGGAGGTCGTGCTCTGGGTGGAGCCTGGAACCCATGCGGACAGCCGGGGATTGATTGCCGCACGGGAGGCGCTTCGGGAACATTTCCGCATTATCAGTCCGTGCCCGCACGGCGGCCCGTGCGGGATGACCACGCCGGGGAACGAGCGCCACTGGTGCCACTTTTTTGCGAGGCCGCCGTCGGCCGTTTTCTCGGATCCGCAGTGGGCCGCCTTTGCGCGCTGTCTTGGGGTGGACCTCCGCAGCCTGCCGTTCAGTCATCTGGTGTTGGATCGCCGGCCCGGGGTCCACCCTGAGGCCGGCTGGAGCCGCCTTGTGGGGGCGCCAAGACGTCACAAGGGATTCAGCCGGATCTTCACCTGTGACGCAGGGGGTGTCCGGGAATTGCGCCTGTCGGCGCGGGGTTTCCAGGAAACCCTCGACCGGATCGAAGCGGCCGACGGTCTGCAACGGGTGCGATGGAAGGTCGAAGGCGACTCGGTGGTGGCCGTGGAGGCGCTGGAGGGCGGCGGACTCCAGCGCGGTCCGGGACCCGCGGCGGCGGATGCCGGGGCGTGAGGCAACGGATTCCATTGCGTGTGCGGGCCTCGCTCCGGAAAGTCCGCGGTCCTCGGCCATGAAGATCACGTTTCTGGGTGCGACCCGAACCACGACGGGCTCGATGTACCTCATCGAGGTGAACGAGCATCGTCTGCTCCTGGAGTGCGGTCTCTTCCAGGGGCGGCGCGGCGAATCCATCGAACGGAACTGCTGCTTCCCCTTCGACCCTGCGCGTATTGACGCCGTCGTTTTGAGCCACGCGCACATGGATCACTGTGGCAACCTGCCCAATCTCCACCGGCAGGGCTTTCGCGGGAACATCTACTGCACCTTCGCGACGCGCGACCTCGCCTCCATCCTCCTCGAGGATTCGGCGCACATCCAGATCGCCGATACCGAGTTCGTCAACAAGTTGCGGGCGCGGCGGGGCGAACCGCCGGTCACTCCCCTGTATTCGGTCACGGATGCCGAGCGGACCGTCCGTCAGTTCGTCTCGGTGGGCTACGACCGCCCGATCCCGGTGGGCGACGGCGTAACCGCGACGTTTGTGGACGCGGGCCACATTCTCGGCTCGGCGCAGGTCGTGCTGGACGTTCGGGAGGGCTCGCGGCGCTTCCGGTATCTGTTCAGCGGTGATGTCGGGCGCGGAGACGACCCCATCCTGAGAGATCCGGTTCCGGTGGAGGGGGTGGATTTCCTCCAGGTGGAGAGCACCTATGGCGGACGTGATCACGAGCCGCGCGCGGACGAAGAGGCCCTGTTCCAGCCCGCGATGGAAACGCTGATGGCGGGCGGCAAGGTCATTGTGCCGGCATTTGCGGTGGGCCGGACCCAGCAACTGGTCGTGCGCCTCAAGCGATTTTTCGCGCGGGAGAAGGCCCCGATCTTTCCCGTCTATGTGGACAGCCCGCTGGCGGTCAACGCCACCGAAGTCCACCGGTTGCATCCGGAATGCTTCAACGAGGCGATGTACGCGCGGCTCCGGGAGGAGGGACAACCGTTCGAGATGAAGCATCTCACGTACATCCGCAGTCCGGACCATTCCAAGCAGCTCAATGACCTGCCGGGGCCGATGATCATCATCAGCGCGTCCGGCATGGCCGAGGCGGGGCGGGTGCGGCATCACCTGCGCAACAACCTGGGAGATCCACGCAATCTGGTGCTCTTTGTCGGCCACTGCGCTGACCACACCCTGGGCGCCCAACTCCGGGCGGGCCGGTCTCCGGTGAACATTTTTGGCGAACCGGTCGAGGTGCGTGCCCGCGTGGCGGCGGTGGACTTTCTCTCGGGCCATGCCGACCGGGGGGAACTGGCGGCGTATGTCGGACGAATCCGGGGATCCCTCCAGAGGATCTTCGTGGTTCACGGGGAGGAATCCCAATCCCTCGCCTTTGGCGAAACCCTGAGGCAACTGCTTCCCCGGGCCGACGTGGTCGTTCCGGAGCCCGGTTCATCGGAGTCCGTGTAAGGAGTCCAACGGGGTTGGACGCAGAGAGCCCCGGCATGCCGGTACAGGATTTCGGCTGGCGATCGGCGGCCCGCGGGGGCAACTTCCATCAGGGTTTGGTGTTTCAGACTCTGCCTATGCCGGTTCCCACGCCATCTTCGTTGGCCCGAATTGCCGGGTTGCTGGCGGCGTTTGCCGTCGTTCCAACGGTGGGAGCGATCAACGCCGGATCTCCGGACAATCCCTACGGGGTCATCACCAACCGAAATGCATTCGGGATCCGTCCGCCTCCCGAGCCGGATCAGACCCCGCCGCCCCCGCCGCCCCCGGCTCCACCGCCGAATGTGTTTCTGACGGGCGTTTCGCACGAGCGGGGCATCAAAAAGGCCTACTTTGTGGTCAATCGCCCCGGAGCCAAGAGTCCGGATTACGAGACGGCGCGGGAGGGTGAAGAGATCCAGGATCTGAAGGTTCAGGAGATTCTGCCGCGAGAGGGCAAGGTCCGGGTCCTGGTCGGAGGCCGCGAAGTGGTGCTGAATTTCAAGGACAATGGAATGAAGAGCGCCGCGGGAGCGGTGCCGGTCCAGGCACCCGGTGGGCGCCCGGGCACGCCGACCCCGCAGCCGGTGGCTCCTGTGCCCCAGCCGGCAGCCCAATCGGGGCCGGTGGTTATCGGTCGGGGCGGTGTAAACCTGAGCGATCCCGGTCTTGCCGCGGCACCAGCGGTCTTCCCGGGGGCCGTGGCGGCGGGGCAGCAAGGGGGCATTCCTGTCCAAATGCCGGCGATGGACCCCGGGACGGTCACCGCGCCCCGGACGCTGCCGGCGCGGGCCTTGTCACGTGGGGCTCCGATCCTGAACCAGGAACCGTCGGCGGCCGGGATTCCGGAAACGGGTGGAGTCGTCGGCAGTGGTGGTGTTCCCATCCCGGTTCCGCCCCCGTCCCGATTTGCGCCCTGATTCTGAAGCCGGAAGACCTCTGGATCACCGAATCCCGCTTCAAAACCCCCGTCCCGATTCCGATTCAAGATTCTGAAGAAAATTTGGTTGACGCTCGGGGCCACCTTCTGGAACCTCTCTCTCACACACGGAAACCATCTGGTCTCTCATGAACAAAAACATCCTCGCACTCTCCGCTGCTGCTGTGGCGCTGGCCTCCACGGCCACGGCGGCGGTCAGCTCCAACATCGTCGGGTACGTCAAGTTGAACCTCAAGAGCGGTCTCAACCTGGTCACCAACCCGCTGGACAACACGGCGGCCAACGGCAACAACGTCAGCACCATCTTCGGCGGGATTGACTGCTCCATCCTCCGGTGGACTGGCAGCGGTTTCGTCGGCACGGATATCCTGGCCGGTGTGGGCGTCGTCGGTGGCGACGACTTCGCATTGGTTCCCGGCATGGGCGTGTTTGTGGACGTCGGGGCTGACACCTCGGTCACCACGGTGGGTGATGCCTTGATCGGCACCCAGGCCACCGCGCTGGTCGTGGGCAACAACTTCGTGTCCTCGAAGATCCCCATCGCTGGCACGGCGACCGAACTGGGCCTCACCCCTCCGGACGGCTCCACCGTTCTGACCTGGACGGGCACCGGTTACACGGCGTTCGATACCCTCGGCGACGGCATCTGGCCGGTGGGCGAGCCCAGCTTCACCGTCGGTCAGGGCTTCGTGGTGCAGACCACCGAGGCGTTCACCTGGACCAAGACCTTCACCGTTCAGTAAGCTGACGGTCGCCAGTTCTCCTCCAACGACTGCTTCCAACGACAACCATGAATAAAATCCTGTTGACCATCATCGGCTTGGCCGCCGGGCTGTCCGCCCTCGCCCAAGGAACCGTCAACCTCAACAACAACTTCACTCCGCCGGGAGGTACTGCCCGTGCCTTCATCTTGGGCGTGGGCGGCGCTCCGCTCGCCAAGGCTCTTGGTCAGGTTGAAGTCCTGTCCGGGGAATCTGTCATCGCCTCTGGCGGCCTTGGAGCCGACGGACTGTTCTTCCTGGGTGTGACGGACATTCCGACGACGTCCATCACCATCCGCGCATGGGACACCTCCTCCGGTGCGAGTTATGCCAGTGCGCTGATCAAGAATGAGGCGCTCGTCACCCTGACTCAGTTCGGTGGCGGTGCCACGCCTCCTCCGGCGCTCGGCGTTGCTGGGAACTTCACCGGCCTCCAGCTGGAAGTGATTCCCGAGCCCTCCACGGTGGCGCTGGCTGCCTTGGGTCTGGTTGGCCTGTTCTTCGTGGCCCGCCGCAAGTAAGCGGCCCTTTGCTCTCAAGCCGTCCCGGGTTCCGGGACGGCTTTTTTGTTTTCAGGAATTCCCCGTTTGACTCCAATTACCGGTTCCGCACCATCCAACGGTCTGGCGCGTTCGTCTATCGGCTAGGACACGGCCCTCTCAAGGCTGAAAGACGGGTTCGATTCCCGTACGCGCTACCAGCCCGGGAATTCTCGCGGAGGAGTCCGGTTTCTTCTGTTCGCTGGATGGAGTTGATTCGGAAGCACCTCGCCGTCGTCTCCCTCGTTCTCATTGGAACGGTGGCCTCATTTCCTTCCAGTGGGGAGGTCTCCGACCGATCCCGTCTTGCGCTGGAGGCGCTGCTGCGGATGGAGAACAAGGACTTGGATGGAAACCCGGCACTCCGTCAGGCCGTTCACCGGTTGGCATCCCAGATTGGATCCGAGCCCGAACTGGTCGGACTTGTGGCTGCATTCCGGCTGGAAGGTATGCACTCGAATCTGCTGGCGGTTGCCGTGCGACACCCCTCCGCCCCCGAGGCCGGAGAAGCGGTTCGGTGGATTCTGGACGGGGGCGATGTCCGACAACTGAATGTGGCGTTGAACGGCGATGATGCCACTGCGATGGCCCTGCTCCAGGCGATGGCATCCGCCGGAGACGCCCGCTGTGCAGAGCCCGCATTCGGACTGATTGAGGATGCCGCCCGCTCCGAGGAGACCCGTCGGGCGGCAATTCGAGTCCTGGTTTCCAGCCCGGCGGGGGCGTCTAAGCTCTTGGACCTCCTCGTGGAAAATGCCCTGCCGGACTCGCTGGCGAAGGAGGCGGAATCTGCGCTGTACGCTTCGCGCCTCCCGGGAGTTCGCGATGCGCTGGTGGCCCTGAGGCCGGGGAAGTCCCCGGCCGGGAGGCGTCCATTGCCTCCGATGGGGGAGTTGCTGGCAATGCGGGGGGATGCGACGCGTGGCCGCGAGCTGTTTCGCCGGTCCGACGTGGCGTGTAGCGCCTGCCATCAGGTGGGCGACGACGGCGTGGATTTTGGACCGAAACTCACCGGGATCGGCTCAAAGCTGGCCCGGGAGGCGCTGATTGCGGCGATTCTGGAACCCAGCAGCGGCATCTCTTTTGGGTTCGAAGCATGGCAGATCACGCGGACGGATGGAGAGGAGTACCTCGGCCTGATCGCCAGTGAGTCGGCGGATGAACTCCTTCTCAAACTTCCGGGGCAACCGGTGGTGGCGATCCAAAAGGAGGACATTGCGTCCCGTGAACAGCAGACGCTTTCCATCATGCCAGCGGGGCTGGAGGAGCAACTATCCGCCGAAGAATTTGCCGACCTCATCGAGTACTTGGCCTCGCTCAGGTCAGAGTCACCTTGAACCGGACGGACCCTTGAGCGCTGCCAGAGAGAGTTGTCCTGGGGCGTTTGGCGGCACCGCGGATGGGCTTGGGGGGTCCTGGAGGCGGGATCGCGCTTCCCCGCAGTCACCCATCCGTTGAAGCTCCGTCTGTGGTTGCCCGGGTCATGCTCGATCTCGCGATCGGACGGGAGTTTGATTACTCGATCCCTGAAGCGATGTCCGGGAGGCTGGTCGTGGGCTCCCGTGTCCGGGTGCCGTTTGGCCACGGATCGAGACTTGGTGTCGTGACCGGTGTGGTGGAGTCTTCCGACCACGATTCCCTCAAGGCGATCTCCAAGCTCATCGGAGAACAGAGCCTGCTGACCCCGAAGGTGCTGGATCTCGCCCGCTGGCTCGCGGGCTACTACTGCTGCCCGGTCGAGACGGCGCTCAAAAGCGTGCTCCCTGAGGCGGTGCGGCGGGAGGAGGCCGGATGGCGTGAACGATTGCATGTGCACGCCATGCCCGTCTCCGGGATGGAGCTGCCCGCGCTGACGCCCCGTCAGCAACTGGTTTGGAACATTCTGGAAGAATGGAGGGAATTGCCGCTCCAGGAACTGGTCCGTCTGGCTGGCACCACCGCGGAAACGGTCCGCAAGCTGGAGGACAAGGGGTATGCCCTCGTGGCTGCCCGTCGCGAAGAGCGTGACCCCTATGCCCACGAGCGGTTCATTCCCACGACGCCGTTGACGCCCAACGAGGAGCAGGCTGCAGCGCTGGCCGCGATCCGGAATGCCATTGACGTCGGAGACTCCGCCGGTCCGGGACCCGCTCCCCGGGTCTTTCTGCTTCACGGCGTCACCGGGTCCGGAAAGACCGAGGTCTACCTGCAGGCATTGGCGGAAACTCTGGCGCGGGGGCGCGGCGGCATCGTGCTGGTGCCGGAAATTTCGCTCACACCCCAGACGGTGGAACGTTTCAAGGCCCGGTTCTCCGGCGGACCCCACCGCACCCTGGTGGCGGTGCTTCATTCCCGGTTGAGCGCAGGTGAGCGGCACGATGAATGGCACAAGATCCGGGCCGGCAGGGCCCGGATCGTGATCGGGGCGCGGTCTGCGGTGTTTGCCCCGGTGGATCCGCTCGGATTGCTCATCGTGGACGAGGAACATGAGCATTCCTACAAGCAGGAGGAGTCGCCCCGGTATCACGCCCGGGATGTCGCTGTCGTGCGCGGACAACGCGAAGGGGCCACCGTGGTCCTGGGATCGGCGACACCCTCGATGGAGAGCTATCACAACGCTCGTCGCGGGAAGTACGTCCTGTTGGAGCTGCTGCGGCGCGTCACCGACACCCGTTTGCCGGTGGTCCGCGTGGTGGATCTGCGCATGGAACGGCGGTCGGGACGAGGCGGCGGGCCTCCGGTCTTTTCGGTGCCCCTGCGCGAGGCAATCCATCAGCGCCTCGAACGGGGCGAGCAGACGATTCTGTTCCTGAACCGGCGTGGATTCTCCTCCTCGCTCCAGTGCGACCAGTGCGGATACGTCGCCGGTTGCCCCAACTGCAGCGTCTCGCTCACCTACCATCGCCAGGCTGGCGAAATCCGGTGCCACATCTGCGGCCACGCGGCACCCGTGCCCTCCGCCTGCCCGCAATGCGCCAATCCCCGCATCCGGTTCTCCGGCCTCGGCACGGAACGCGTGGAGGATGCCCTCCGCAAGCTGTTCCCGAAGGCCCGGGTGAGCCGGATGGACACGGACACGCTCAAGCGCAAGGACGACTACCGCCGGGTGCTGACGGAGTTCCGAACCGGTCGCATGGATGTGCTGGTGGGTACCCAGATGATCGCCAAGGGACTGCACTTCCCGAACGTCACGCTGGTCGGGATCATTCATGCCGATCTCGCACTGCACCTGCCGGACTTCCGGGCTGGCGAACGCACGTTCCAGTTGCTCACCCAGGTGAGCGGTCGCGCGGGACGCGGGGATGTCGAGGGCGAGGTCTTTGTCCAGACGTTCACACCCTTCCATCCGGCCATCCAGTTTGCCCGCCGCCACGACTATGAGGGGTTCTACGATCAGGAGCTCGAATTCCGGCAGTCGTTGCGCTATCCGCCTGTGGCCCGCGTGGTCCTGATCACGTTCAAGGGACGCAACGACGACAAGGTGCGCCTGGCCGCGGACCACGTGGCCAAACAGCTGTCTGCGCGGCTCAAGGACTGGCGCGATCTGATTCTCGCAGGACCGGCGCCGGCACCGCTCATGCGGGCGGAAACCCTGTACCGCCATCAGATCATGATGCGGACCCGTTCGATGGCGCGGTTGAGCGGCGAACTTGCCGCGCTGCGCGCCGGGCTGACGCTGCCGGAGGATGTCCAGATGGGCATTGACGTGGACCCGGTGGACCTGTCCTGAACACAAAAGTTTTTGCCGTCCGCAAGTTTTCTCACCCCAAGTGGACTGGCAGACTCAGACCGTTGTCGTGTCCTCTACGCCACAGCCCAACGCATCACGGTCCATCAGCCGCTGGTGGTTGCTCCTTCCTGCTGCTGCCGGAGTCCTCGTCCTCGTCCGGATGTTGCCCGTGCAGGAGGTGCTCCGGCACGGGTTGGAGGCGGTGCAGCGGCTGGGTCCATGGGGACCGGTCCTGTTCATCGGCATTTACGTGGTGGCGACTGTTCTGTTCGTTCCGGGGTCCGCGCTGACATTGGGGGCCGGGGCGCTTTTCGGTGTGGTCTGGGGATCGGTGTACGTGTCGGCCGGATCCACCCTTGGCGCCACCGGTGCGTTCCTGCTGGGACGGTACATGGCCCGGGACGCCATCGCGCGCCGCCTTGAAGGGGATGCGCGCTTTGCCGCGGTGGATCGTGCGGTGGCCGCGGAAGGTTGGAAGATTGTGGGACTGACCCGTTTGTCGCCGATCTTTCCCTTCAATCTGCTCAACTATGCCTTTGGATTGACCCGGGTACGGCTGGGTCCGTTTGTCCTGGCGTCCTGGATCGGCATGATGCCCGGGACCGTGCTGTACGTCTATCTGGGTTCGCTGGCTCAGGCGGCGGTGGGAACGCGAGAGCGAACGCCGATGGAATGGGCACTCTACGGCGTGGGCCTGATGGCCACGGTGACCGTCACGGTCCTCATCACCCGCATTGCACGTCGTGCCCTGGCGAGGCGCCTTTGATGGACGTTGGCCCAATGGAGTTCCCATCATGAGTCATTCCGCACCGCCTCCACGCACGTCCGGGGACGCCCACGACGATCGGCTGGTCGCCAACGTTCATCCTCCCGACTGGGTCAATCCCACACCGGCGGGACGCTACAACCTCGTGGTGCTTGGCGCGGGAACCGGGGGGCTCGTTGCGGCGGCGATTGCCGCCGATCTCGGGGCGCGCGTGGCCTTGATTGAGCGGCATTTCATGGGAGGCGACTGCCTGAACACCGGATGCGTTCCGTCCAAGGCCGTGATTCGGGCTGCGCGGGCGGTCGCCGCGGTCCGCGATGCCGGGCGGTTCGGCGTCCGGGTCCCCGACGGAGTGACGGTGGACTTCGGTCAGGTGATGGAGCGCATGCGCCGGCTGCGCGCCGATATCAGTCCGCACGACTCGGCGCGCCGATTCCGGGACCTGGGGGTGGACGTCTACTTCGGCGCGGGCTGCTTCACCAGTTTCGACACCGTGGTGGTCGGCGGACAGTCCCTCCGCTTTGCCAGGGCGGTGATCGCCACGGGAGCGCGTCCGGCCGTGCCGCCGGTTCCCGGACTCGCGGCGGTGCCGTTCCTGACCAACGAGACCGTGTTCAACCTGACACGGTTGCCGCGGCGCCTGGGCCTTCTTGGCGCGGGTCCCATCGGTTGCGAGCTGGCCCAGGCCTTTGCCCTGCTGGGCTCCGAGGTGGTGCTGGTGGAAGGGGCGCGCGGGTTGCTGCCGCGCGAAGATCGCGATGCGGTCGCCATGGTGCGGGCGGCAATGGAGCGTGACGGCGTGCGGGTGTTGCCTGGCGGCCGTGCGCTGCGGGTTGCTGCCGGGGCCGCCGGAGGAATCGGGTTGCAGCCCGGTCCGGAGGCTGGCTCGGGTGAGTTCGTCGTGGATCAGCTGCTGGTCGCCACGGGCCGGATACCCAACGTCGCGGGTCTTGGACTCGATGCCGCCGGCGTGGCTCATGGACCGCATGGCGTGACGGTGGATGACCACCTGCGGACCACGAACCCACGGATTTTTGCCTGCGGTGACGTGTGTTCGCCCCATCAGTTTACGCATGCCGCCGACTTCATGGCGCGTCTGGTGATCCAGAACGCCCTGTTTCCCGGCCGTGCCCGGGTGGGTTCGCTGCTGATTCCCCGGTGCACCTACACGTCGCCGGAGTTGGCGCATGTGGGGGTTGGCGCGTCGGAGGCCCGTGATCGGGGCATGGAGGTGGACACGTTTACGCAGGAATTGTCGAAGGTGGATCGAGCCATCCTCGACGGGGACTCATCGGGATTTGTGAGGATTCACGTGCGACGGGGCACGGACACGATTGTGGGGGCGACAGTGGTGGCGCCGAGAGCGGGCGACCAGATCGGGGAAATCACACTCGCCATGAAAGGGGGGCTGGGATTGGACACGGTGGGAGCAGCCATCCATCCCTATCCCACGCACGCGGACGCATTCCGCCGCACCGGGGATCTGTACCGGCGTACGCGGCTGACTCCACCGGTCAAGCGGTTGATGGCATGGTGGTTTCGGTGGTGCCGACGGTGATGCCGGACGGTTCCGGGGGATCCCGGATCGTCCTTTCGGATGGCGTTGATCAGCGCGCCGCCAGCCTTCTGAGCCGCAATGCCTCGCGCACCCCGTGTTTGGCGGGATACCTCAGCGCGTGACGGATGAGCCAGCGGCGCTCCGGCGGGGCGTCCTTCATCCAGCGGTCGCACAGTTCCAGCGCCAGTTGCGGGTGATCCTTGGCGATGTCGCCGACGTGGTTGGCGACGCTGCGGCGCACATAGAGGTCCGGGTCGTCCTTGAGCGCCTCAAGGATGGGCAGCACGGGGCGGGGATCCTGCTGGAAGGCCGTCAGCCGAATGGCCCATGGGAGTCGCGGACGGCTCCCCTCGGAGCACAGCCGGCGAACGTGTGGGTCCGGATCCCGGGTCCATTCGATCAGTCGTGCCAGCGTTCGCTCCGGCCAGCGGACCAGGAAGTGGCGGATGGAGAATTCAGCGCTGAACCGCCGCGTGAGCTCGTATTGCGCCCCCATTGAGGTGTCAAAGGGATCGCGCCCGGCATTGTAGCCGGGATCGAGGCCATAGGTCGCCACGAAGCACACGTGAGGCAGGTGGAAGAACCCGCCCAGCCCCAGATCGTCGGTTCGCTGGAGGGGCGGCGTCAGCGACGCAGTCAATACGGCGATGGCCTCCTCGTACACTGTTGGAAGGTGACGGCGGAGCACGTGGGCCAGGTGATTTCCACGTTCCATGATGCCCAGCGGTGCCAGGCCTGTCGCGGCATCGCGCTGGAACGTCCGGTAATCAAAGCGCGGGTGAACCCAGGCAAGGTTGTGGGCCAGACAGGCGATGGCCTCCAGGTCAAGGAGGGCCCTCAGAGTGCTGCCCCGCGCGATCGAGCGGGGGGCCGCCGGCAGTCTCAAGCCGGGTTTGGATCCGGAGGCCGTTCGGTCAGGCTTCATGTCCTGTCACCACTCCCGGCTCAGGACAGCCGGCCGGAGCCGGCGGTCATGCCCCCGTCAATGGGCAGTGCGGCGCCGGTGACGAAGGCACTCTCGTCAGCAGCCAGGTACAGCGCGAGGGCGGCGATTTCGTCCGGCGTGCCCATGCGCCCGTTGGCCTGGGTGGAGCACATGTCGCGGTAGGCGGCCTCGGGATCGGGATACTCGGCCAGCCGCGACTTCACGAAGGGCGTCTCGACGCGGCCCGGGCAGATGCAGTTGACCCGCACCCCGGTCCGGGCGTGGTCGAGGGCGACGCAGCGGGTGAATCCGACGACGGCGTGCTTGCTGGTCGCGTAGGCGAGGCGATCCCGCAGACCCTCGAGTCCGGCGGCGGAGGCGAGGTTGATCACCGAGCCGCGTCCGGCGGACAGCATGGCGGGAAGAAACGCCCGGGTGACGTTGAACAGGCCGCGTACGTTGACGGCAAACACCCGGTCGAAGTCGGTGCCGGTGGTGGTGAGCAGGGTGCCGACGTGCCCGATGCCGGCATTGTTGACCAGCACGTCCAACGGGCCGCGGCGGGCATGGATCCCTCCGGCGAGCGTCAAGCAGGCGGCCTCCGAGGTGATGTCGAGCGATTCAAACTCCCCGGAGCCGCCCCTGGCTTTCAGCGCGTCCACGGTCGCCCTGCCGCCGGGTTCCTGAACATCGGTGACGATCACGTGCGCACCCGCGTGCGCAAGGGTTGCGGCGATGGCGGCGCCAATGCCGGAGCCGGCACCGGTGACCAGCGCGGATTTGCCAGCCAGCGAGAACATCGGGGTCACGCTGCCGGGAGCCCCGGCGCGGGTCACGCGGAAACCGGCAGATTTCCGGAGGAGTCAGCCATTCCATGAGCCCAGCGTCCGATTCTTCGCTGTCCCAACCCCGGCTTGCCAGGCGCGCCCGCCGGCGGGAGGGTGCCCCATGGTCGAAGCACCCGATGTTCGCCAGCTGATGACGTGGTCCGAAGTGGTGTTGCGGCTGGGTGCGGCAACCCTGATGGGAGCGGCCATCGGCATCAACCGGGGTCGCAGCGGCAAGCCGGCGGGATTGCGCACCCAGGCGCTCGTCACCTTGGGTTCCGCGACGGTGATGGTTGCCATGTTCGAACTGGCGACCGTGGGGTCTGAGTTTGACACGGGTGCGATCAGCCGGGTCGTCCAAGGGGTGCTCACGGGTATCGGGTTCCTTGGGGGCGGAGTGATCCTGAGGGACAGCGCCCATCACCGGGTCGAGGGGTTGACCACAGCGGCGAGCATCTGGGTTTCGGCAGCACTGGGACTTGCGTGCGGTGCCGGACTCTGGCGCCTCGCCCTGCTCGCCCTGGTGCTCTCGCTGCTTGTTTTGAAAGTCGGCCTGGCCGTCGAGGGAACCCTGCAGCTCGAGGAACGCTCCGCCGCCGGGAAGTCCGCCGGGAGCGCACCCTAGATTTTTCGCGGCGGGACGCGCCGCGAATCGTTGCGCCCTGCAGCGGCCAGTTTGGACTTCCCCCGGCCCGGCCGGCGCAGATTATCCATAAAATCGCATCATGAATCCGCCGCACCTTCGTCACCTGGTCGTTCTGTGTTCCTTGGTCATCGGCATTGCCCATGGGGTGGGTGCACCGCGAGGGGCGGCGGCGGGACCGTCCGGACCTCCCAACATCCTGCTCATCTTCTCCGATGACCATGCGTGGCAGGCGCTGAGCGCCTATGGCGAGGGGCGGCGGTTGGTGCGGACGCCGAATCTCGACCGTCTTGCCCGGGAGGGCATGCTGTTCAAGCGGTGTCTGGTGCCGAACTCCATTTGTGGACCGAGCCGCGCCACGGTGCTCACGGGCAAGTACTCCCACCGCCACGGCTTCTACAACAATGAGACCGTTCCCTTTGACGGGAGCCAGACGACGTTCCCCCAATTGCTGCGGGCGGCCGGCTACCAGACTGCGGTGATTGGCAAGTGGCATCTGGAGAGCGACCCGACGGGTTTCGACCACTGGGAGATCCTCCCCGGCCAGGGGGTGTATTATAACCCGCCGATGATCCGCAACGGCACCCCGGTGCGGCATCAGGGATATGTGACGGACATCGTCACCGATTTGTCCCTGGAGTGGTTGAAACAACGGGATCGGTCGCGGCCGTTCCTCCTGATGTCGCAGCACAAGGCACCGCACCGGGATTGGTCGCCCGCCCTCCGGCACCTGGGGTGGGACCGCGACCGCACGCACGCTGAACCGAAGACATTGTTTGACGACTACGGTGGCGGCCGCGGGCTGGCGTGGCGGGACCAGGACATGGAGCTCGCGCGAGCCTTCACCGACAATGATGTGAAGCTGACGCCGCCGCAGGGACTCGACGACCAGCAACGTGCCGTCTGGGATGCCTACTATGGCCCGCGCAATGCCGCATTTCGGGAGGCGAAGCTCACCGGCCGTGACCGCCTGCGCTGGATCTATCAGCGCTACATGCATGATTATCTTGGGACCATTCTGGCCGTGGATGAAAGCGTCGGGCGGATGATGAAATATCTGCACGATGAGGGGCTTTGGCGGAACACGTTGGTCGTGTATGCGAGCGACCAGGGGTTCTTCCTCGGCGAGCACGGATGGTTCGACAAGCGTTGGATCCTCGAAGAGTCGCTGCGCACGCCGCTGATCGTCCGGTGGCCGGGAGTGGTCCGACCCGGGAGCCGGTCGGACCGGATGGTGTCCCTCCTCGATTTCGCGCCGACGTTCCTGGAAGCCGCCGGGGTTCCGGTGCCTTCGGACATCCAGGGCCGGAGTCTTGTGCCGGTCCTGGAGGGACGTCCCCCGGCCGACTGGCGCACCAGCTTCTACTATCACTACTACGAGTATCCCGTGTGGCACCGGGTCCGGCCGCATTACGGAGTCGTCACCGACCGATACAAACTTGTTCATTTTTATCATCCCGATCTCGATGAATGGGAGTTGTACGATCTGCGGCGCGATCCGGGTGAAACCCGGAACTTCATCCACGATCCCCGACAGGCCCGCACGGTCGCCGGCCTGCGGAAGGAGTTGGAGCGTCTGCGGCGCGAACTGGAGGTTCCGCCGGCATCCGAGGAGCCCCGCCATGCGTACGGCAAATACCCGATGGACGGTCCCGGAGTCCCCCCCGGAGACCACCGCATCCCCGCGGGCACGACGGCCCCCCCGTGACCGAGTACCAGCCGCTGAACGTCTGCTGGCACACCAGTACGAAGCCGGTCGTCGCGGCCTCCGGATTCTTCCGACCGATCGGCTCAATCGTGGATCTCTCAATGTGGCAAACCATCGGTCCTGCACCCTCCCGAATGGCCCTGTTGAATTCGTGGTTGCCAATCGGACACGCGTTGGCAGAACTTCGGAATCCATGACCGACGTCTGGAAACCGTCTCGTTTTCCGGGGAGAAAATGCCGCATCCCACCTTGGCGTCGGGACCCTCACTGTCCGGTATGAAGCGAATCCTCTCGGCCGTCCTCGCGGTCGGCACGTTGGTGGCGGCGCGCGGTTTTGAGAGCCCGTTCCCGGCGTCGGACTCGGCCAATTCGTACTCCCTCGTCCGGGCGTTCAGCGGGCTGAATTTCAACAAGGAGGTCAACCGGAGCATCGGGGCCAAGAGCCCGCCGGGTGACACGCGGCTGTTCATCAATTTCAAGCAGGGGGCGATTGCCGTCATCACCAACACGCTGGCCCCCACATTGACCACGGTCTTGGACGTGCGGGCCGAGACCTGGACGGACAACGAGTCGGGATTGCTGGGATTCGCGTTTCACCCGCAGTTCGCGGCCAATCGCCTGATGTACACCTTCGGGGCCGTTTCCAACGCCCAGGGAACGTTCAACCGGCTCACCCGTTGGCGGATGGATGCCGCGAACCCCAACCGGGTGGACCTGTCCAGCCGGTTCGTCATGATTGAGCAGTTCGATGACCTTCCCCTGCACATGGGGGGCGACCTGCATTTCGGCCCGGACGGCTATCTCTATGTGCCGCTCGGAGACGAGGGAACCCGGGTCGGGGCCGAGACCTCGTCCCAGACCATTGATCGGAATTTCTTTGGCGGGATCCTGCGGATTGATGTGGATGGCCGGCCGGGGAATCTTCCCCCCAATCCGCATCCGGCCGTCCGGGGAGGCTATTGGATTCCCGCCGACAATCCGTGGATTGGGGCCACCTCATTCAACGGCAGGACGGTGGATCCCTCCCGGGTGAGGACCGAGTTCTGGGCGATTGGATTGAGAAACCCCCACCGGATTTGTTTTGAGCCGGGCACCGGGGCCATTCTCACCGGGGATGTCGGGCTGGCCGGATGGGAGGAGGTCAACCGGGTGGTCCGCGGCGGGAACTACGGGTGGCACTGGCTTGAGGGGCCGCAGATCACCACTCGGCCCGGAGTACCCCCGCAGGTGAATCCGTCGGCCTTTTCGCCTCCCTACTGGAGCTATCCCAACCTCGCAAACCCGCAACCAGGCACCCATCCGAACTTCACCGGCGCCGCCATCATCGGCGGTTTCGTTTATGAGGGCTCCAAATACCCGAATCTGAACGGGAAATACCTGTGCGGAGATTTTGTTTCCGGGCACATCTGGGCAATCACGCGAGGCCCCGTCCCCGTGGTGGAACGGATTGCCGGTCATTCCGGGGGTCTGAACTCGTTCGCCCTCGACCCCATGACCGGGGATATTCTGGTGAGCAATGGCGGGAGTTGGCATCGCCTGGTGGTCAACGTGTCCGCTCAACCTCCGGCGACCCTCAGTGCCACCGGAGTGTTTGCAGACCTGGCAACGTTGACGCCGGTGTCCGCCGTGCGCCCCTACGAGGTCGCCAACCCTTTCTGGTCCGACTATGCCCTCAAGTCCCGGTGGTTTTTCCTGCCCGCGGGAACCACAGTGCAGCGCGATGCCCAGGACCACTGGGCTTTCCCGCCGGGAGCCTTCTGGGTAAAACACTTCGAGCTGGAATCGGATCGGGGTTCGGGAGGCCGGATTCCGGTGGAGACCCGGTTCATCGTCAAGACCCCCGATGGAGCGTATGGACTGACGTATCGGTGGCGCGCCGATCGATCGGATGCCGATCTCGTCGAGATGTCGGGCGCCGACACCCACTTTGCCGTCACTGTGGACGGGCAGGAAGACCTCCAGCCGTGGCGGTTTCCGTCCCGCCAGGAGTGTCTGAACTGTCATAACGAAACCGCGGGATGGGCCCTGGGGTTCAGCACCCGACAGTTGAACGTTGGCGACCAGCTTGGCCGGTTGGTGCTGGAGGGGCGTCTGACTCCGGGATGGGCGCCGGGCGCGATGGCCGGTTTGCCGCGGCTGTCACGCGCGGAGGACGAATCCGTTTCCCTGGGGGACCGGTTCAAGTCCTACCTCGACGCCAACTGCGCCTATTGCCATCAGCCGGGCGGTACCGGGCGCGGCGAGTGGGACGGCCGGTTCTCGGTCCCATTGGAGGCATCCGGAATCATCAACGGTTCCGTCGTGGGCGACCTTGGAATCGAAGGGGCCCGCGTGATCAAGCCCCGAGATGCCTTTCGCTCCATCCTCTTCCGGCGCATCGCTGACATGAGCGGCCATCAACTGCCATCGCCGCACCACATGCCGCCCCTTGCCACATTCCAACTCAACCGGGGGGCCACAAACCTGATCGCTCGGTACATCGAGAGCCTCGAGGCGGTGCCGGAGCCGGTGGTGCGGCGGGTGTGGCAGCTGGGTGTGGACGACGACCCGGCGGTGTTGCCGTATCAGCCGACGCGGGAGTTCAGCGTGCAAAGCGGGCTGAAGGAATCCCCGCCGGGCGTGGTGACCCGTCTGCCCGGGGACCCGGAGTATTCGGCAACCGCCAATCCTTCGGCGGACGACGACTATTACTTCGCCGGGGTGTACCCTGTGGGCTTCAACGGGCTGAGCCGGGAACTGCGGGTGCCGCAGGACGAGCCCTGGACGGCGTGGGAACGGGCGCACACGATCCGGGATCTGACCAGCCGGATGCATTTCGTGCTGGATGCCACACAGACGGGCACCGGAGCACGGTGCCGTTTGAGTCTGGACTGGGTGAGCGGGGGCTGGATGTTGAACGGAGTGAACCAGCCCGGCTTTGGGGAGCACGACATGCGGGTGCAGTTTCGCAACGGCACCGGGTTGGTGACGGTGTTGTGGGCGGGGCGGGTGACGGTGGCGACGAACCTGGTATTGGAGTTCCCGGCGGCGGCAGTGCAGGCCACGGCCGGTGCGAACACGATTGAGTTCACCCGCACGGGTCCCTCCCCAACGGGCAGTTCCTACTGGATCCAGTACGACTACGTGCGGCTGGAGGCGTTGGACGGCGGCGGCAACACGGCGCCGGTGCTGTCTGGGGTGGCGGATCAGGCGATTGACGAGCAGGTGCCCTGGAGCGTGCAACTGACGGCCAGCGATGCCGATCTGCCGGCGCAGGTGTTGAGCTATTCGCTGGTGTCCGGACCGTCGGGGCTGACGGTTGGTGCGGGGGGGCTGGTGAGCTGGACGCCGACCGAGGCACAGGGGCCCGGGGAGTACGAGGTGACGGTGCAGGTGCGGGACAACGGCGAACCCCCACTGGGCGACATGAAGGGCTTCCGGATCACGGTACGGGAGGTCAACACGGCACCGGTGCTGTCAGCGGTGGCGGACCGGGTGATTGACGAGCAGGTGCCCTGGAGCGTCCAGCTGACGGCGAGTGATGCCGACCTGCCGGCGCAGGTGTTGAGCTATTCGCTGGTATCCGGACCGTCGGGGCTGACGGTTGGCGCGGGGGGGCTGGTGAGCTGGACACCGACTGGGACACAGGGCCCCGGGGAGTATGAAGTGACGGTCCGGGTGAGCGACAGTGGCGTGCCGCCCTTGGGCGATTCGCGGACGTTCCGGGTGACGGTTCATGACGCGCCGCCCCCGCCTCCCCCGCCGCCGGAGCCGGTGGTGCGACGGGTGTGGCAGCTGGGTGTGGACGACGACCCGGCGGTGCTGCCGTATCAGCCGACGCGGGAGTTCAGCGTGCAAAGCGGGCTGAAGGAATCCCCGCCGGGCTTGGTGACCCGTCTGCCCGGGGACCCGGAGTATTCGGCAACCGCCAATCCTTCGGCGGACGACGACTATTACTTCGCCGGGGTGTACCCTGTGGGCTTCAACGGGCTGAGCCGGGAACTGCGGGTGCCGCAGGACGAGCCCTGGACGGCGTGGGAACGGGCGCACACGATCCGGGATCTGACCAGCCGGATGCACTTCGTGCTGGATGCCACACAGGCCGGCACCGGAGCACGGTGCCGTCTGAGCCTGGACTGGGTGAGCGGGGGCTGGATGTTGAACGGAGTGAACCAGCCCGGCTTCGGGGAGCACGACATGCGGGTGCAGTTTCGCAACGGCACCGGGTTGGTGACGGTGTTGTGGACGGGGCGGGTGACGGTGGCGACGAACCTCGTAGTGGAATTCCCGGCGACGGCGGTGCAGGCCACGGCGGGTGCGAAGAACACGGTGGAGTTGCTGCCCGCACGGGTCCCTCCCCAACGGGCAGTTCCCTCACTGGTCGAGTGACTACGTGCGGCTGGAGGCATTGGACGGCGGCGGCAGCACGGCACCGGGTGCTGTCTGGGGTGGCGGATCGGGCGATTGACGAGCAGGTGCGCTGGAGCGTGCAACTGACGGCCAGCGATACCCGATCTGCCGGCGCAGGTGTTGAGCTATTCGCTGGTGTCCGGACCGTCGGGGCTGACGGTTGGTGCGGGGGCTGGTGAACTATACGGACGCCGACCGAGCACAGGGGCCCGGGGAGTACAGGTGACGGTGCAGGTGCGGGACAACGGCGAACCTCCACTGGGCGACATGAAGGGCTTTCGGATCACGGTGCGGGAGGTCAACACGGCACCGGTGCTGTCAGCAGTGGCGGATCAGGCGATTGACGAGCAGGTGCCCTGGAGCGTGCAGCTGACGGCGAGTGATGCCGACCTGCCGGCGCAGGTGTTGAGCTAC
Organism: Verrucomicrobiia bacterium; assembly: GCA_019634635.1. NCBI lineage: Bacteria > Pseudomonadati > Verrucomicrobiota > Verrucomicrobiia > Verrucomicrobiia bacterium. Next base: position 141,945 of record JAHCBB010000008.1, on the reverse strand, counting down.
TCGCTGGTGTCCGGACCGTCGGGGCTGACGGTTGGTGCGGGGGGGCTGGTGAGCTGGACGCCGACCGGGACACAGGGCCCCGGGGAGTATGAAGTGGCGGTCCGGGTGAGCGACAGTGGCGTGCCGCCCTTGAGCGATTCGCGGACGTTCCGGGTAACGGTTCATGACGCGCCGCCCCCGCCCCCCCCGCCCCCCCCGCCGCCGGAGCCGGTGGTGCGACGGGTGTGGCAGCTGGGTGTGGACGACGACCCGGCGGTGCTGCCGTATCAGCCGACGCGGGAGTTCAGCGTGCAAAGCGGGCTGAAGGAATCCCCGCCGGGCGTGGTGACCCGTCTGCCCGGGGACCCGGAGTATTGAGACCGCCGTCCGTCGGCGGACGACGACCACTGCTTCGCCGGGGTGTACCCTGTGAGCTTCAACAGGCTGGAGCCGGGAGCTGCGGGTGCGCAGGACGGGCCCCTGGGCAGCGGCGCGTGGGAACGGGCGCACACGATCCGGGATCTGACCAGCCGGATGCACTTCGTGTTGGATGCCACGCAGACGGGCGCCGGAGCACGGTGCCGTCTGAGCCTGAACTGGGTGAGCGGGGCTGGATGTTGAACGGAGTGAACCAGCCGAGGAGCACGACATGCGGGTGCAGTTTCGCAACGGCACCGGGTTCGTGACGCGCTGTTGTGGACGGGTCGGTGGCAGTGGCGACGAAACCTCGCGTAATTGGAATTCCCGGCGACGGCGGTGCGGGCCACGGCCGGTGCGAACACGATTGAGTTCACCCGCACGGGTCCCTCCCCGCCGGGCGGTTCTCTGGATCCAGTACGACTACGTGCGGCTGGAGGCATTGGACGGCGGCGGCAACACGGCGCCGGTGCTGTCATCGTTGGCGGATGAGGCGATTGACGAGCGACGGTGCCCTGGAGCGTGCAACTGACTGACAGTGACGCCGATCTGCCGGCACGGAGTCGAAGGCTATTCGCTGGTGTCCGGACCGTCAGGGCTGACGGTTGGCGCGGGGGCTGGTGAGCTGGACGCCGACCGGGCACAGGGGCCGGGATTACGAGGTGACAGTGCAGGTGCAGGACAACGGCGGGCACTCCACTGGGCGACGCGAAGGGCTTCCCGGATCACGGTACGGGAGAGGTCAACACGGCACCGGTGCTGTCGGCGGTGGCGGACCGGGTGATTGACGAGCAGGTGCCCTGGGCGTGCAGCTGACGGCGAAGTGATGCCGACCTGCCGGCGCAGGTGTTGAGCTACTCGCTGGTGTCCGGACCCGTCAGGACTGACGGTTGGCGCGGGGGCTGGTGAGCTGGACGCCAGGCTGGGGACACAGGGCCCCGGGGAGTTATGAAGTGACGGTCGGGTGAGCGTGACAGTGGCGTGCCGCCCTTGAGCGATTCGCGGACGTTCCGGGTGTGGCGGTTTCATGACGCGCACTTGCCCCACCGCCGGAGCCGGTGGTGCGACGGGTGTGGCAGCTGGGTGTGGACGACGACCCGGCGGTGCTGTATCAGCCGACGCGGGAGTTCAGCGTGCAAAGCGGGCTGAAGGAATCCCCGCCGGGCGTGGTGACCCGTCTGCCCGGGGACCCGGAGTATTCGGCGACCGCCAATCCGTCGGCGGACGACGACTACTACTTCGCCGGGAGGTGTACCCTGTGGGTCAACGGGCTGAGCCGGGAACTGCCAGGGTGCCGCAGGACCCGAGCCCTGGACGGCGTGGGAACGGGCGCACACGATCCAGGGTCTGACCAGCCGGATGCACTTCGTGCTGGATGCCACTGGGCCGGCGCCGGGCGGTGCCGTCTGAGCCGCAAATGGACTACCAGGTGAGCGGGGGCTGGATGTTGAACGGAGTGGTAAGCCGGCCGGGAGCTGACATGCGGGTGCAGTTTCGCAACGGCGCCGGGTTGGTGACGGTGTTGTGGTTGGGGCGGGTGACAGTGGCGACGAACCTCGTAGTGGAATTCCCGGCAGCGACGGCGGTGCAGGCCACGGCCGGTGCGAACACGATTGAGTTCACCCGCACCTGGGTCTCCCAACGGGCAGTTCCTACTGGATCAGTACGACTACGTGCGGCTGGAGGCATTGGACGGCGGCGGCAACGCACGGCGCCGGTGCTGTCTGGGTGGCGGATCAGGCGATTGACGAGCAGGTGCCCTGGAGCGTGCAGCTGACGGCAGTGATGCCAGATCTGCCAGCGCCCAGGTGTGTTGAGCTATTCGCTGGTGTCCGGACCGTCAGGGGCGGTTGGCTGGGGGGCTGGGTGACTGGACGCCGACCGAGGCACAGGGGCGGGGAGTACAAGGGTGACGTGGTACAGGTGGGACAACGGCGGGCCCTCCACTGGGCGACATGAAGGGCTTCCGGATCACGGTACGGGAGGTCAACACGGCACCGGTGCTGTCAGCGGTGGCGGACCGGGTGATTGACGAGCAGGTGCCCTGGAGCGTGCAGCTGACGGCGAGTGATGCCGACCTGCCGGCGCGGGGTGAGCTACTCGCTGGTGTCCGGACCGTCGGGGCTGACGGTTGGCGCGGGGGGGCTGGTGAGCTGGACGCCGACCGAGGTACAGGGGCCCGGGGAGTATGAGGTGACGGTGCAGGTGCGGGACAACGGCGAACCTCCACTGGGCGACATGAAGGGCTTCCGGATCACGGTACGGGAGGTCAACACGGCACCGGTGCTGTCAGCGGTGGCGGACCGGGTGATTGACGAGCAGGTGCCGTGGAGCGTGCAGTTGACGGCCAGCGATGCCGACCTGCCGGCGCAGGTGTTGAGCTACTCGCTGGTGTCCGGACCGTCGGGGCTGACGGTTGGCGCGGGGGGGCTGGTGAGCTGGGCGCCGACCGAGGCGCAGGGGCCCGGGGAGTACGAGGTGGCCGTGCAGGTGCGGGACAACGGCGAACCTCCACTGGGCAACACGACGGGCTTCCGGATCACGGTACGGGAGATCAACACGGCACCGGTGCTGTCGGCGGTGCCTGATCAGGCGATTGACGGGCAGGAGTCCTGGAGCTTGCAGTTGACGGCCAGCGATGCGGATTTGCCGCCACAGGTACTTACGTATTCGTTGGTGGAGGGTCCATCAGGGCTGACGGTTGAAGCGGGAGGTCGCGTGAGTTGGACTCCCGGCCAACTGCAGAGGTCTGGGGAGTACGAAGTGGTGGTCCGGGTAACCGATAACGCAGAGCCGCCATTGAGCAGCACGGCGCGCTTCCGCATTGCCGTCCTTGATGGGAACAACACTCCGCCGGTGCTGTCATCGTTGGCGGATGAGGCGATTGACGAGCAGGTGCCCTGGAGCGTGCAACTGACGGCGAGTGACGCCGATCTGCCGGCGCAGGTGTTGAGCTATTCGCTGGTGTCCGGACCGTCGGGGCTGACGGTTGGCGCGGGGGGGCTGGTGAGCTGGACGCCGACCGAGGTACAGGGGCCCGGGGAGTATGAGGTGACGGTGCAGGTGCGGGACAACGGCGAACCTCCGCTTAGCAACACGAAGGGCTTCCGGATCACGGTACGGGAGGTCAACACGGCACCGGTGCTGACAGCGGTGGCGGACCGGGTGATTGACGAGCAGGTGCCCTGGAGCGTGCAGCTGACGGCGAGTGATGCCGACCTGCCGGCGCAGGTGTTGAGCTACTCGCTGGTGTCCGGACCGTCGGGGCTGACGGTTGGTGCGGGGGGGCTGGTGAGCTGGACGCCGACAGGCACAGGGCCCCGAGATTGAAGTGGCACGGTCGGGTGAGCGACAGTGGCGTGCCGCCCTTGAGCGATTCGCGGACGTTCCGGGTGACGGTTCATGACGCGCCGCCCCGCCTCCCCCGCCCCCCGCCGCCGGAGCCGGTGGTATTGCGACAGGTGTGGCGGCTGGGTGTGGACGACGACGGCGGTGCTGCGTATCGGCGACGCGGGAGTTCAGCGTGCAAAGCGAGGCTGAAGAATCTCTCCGCCGGGCGCGTGGTGACCCGTCACCGGGGACCCGGGTATTCGGCGCGCCAATCCTTCGGCGGACGACATTTCTACTTCGCCGGAGTGTACCCTGTGGGACTTCAACGGGTTGAGCCGGGAACTGCGGGCACTGGACAAACGAGCCCTGGACGGCGTGGGAACGGGCGCACACGATCCGGGATCTGACCAGCCGGATGCATTTCGTGCTGGATGCCACACAGACGGGCGCCGGAGCACGGTGCCGTCTGAGCCTGGACTGGGTGAGCGGGGGCTGGATGTTGAACGGAGTGAACCAGCCCGGCTTCGGGGAGCACGACATGCGGGTGCAGTTTCGCAACGGCACCGGGTTGGTGACGGTGTTGTGGGCGGGGCGGGTGACGGGGGCGACGAACCTGGTGTTGGAGTTCCCGGCGATGGCGGTGCGGGCCACGGCCGGTGCGAACACGATCGAGTTCACCCGCACGGGTCCCTCCCCGACCGGCACTTCCTACTGGATCCAGTACGACTACGTGCGCTTGGAGGTCCCTGCTCACGGTCCGGCCCGCCCACCCGTTCCGGAGCCGCCCGCTTCGGAGGCTCTGGACCTTGGGGTGATGTTGGCGCATGCCCCTGAGGAACTCCTCCTTGAGTTTGAGCATCCGCTCCATGCCATCACGAACGTTCAATATCGCATCGAGTCTTCACCCGACCTCCTTCGCTGGACCGAGGTGGTGGCCGAGCCACTGGAGCAGGAGATCCACAACGGCCGGATTCGGGTCAGGATGCGCCATCCGCTTCCACCGACCGAATCCGGCATCCGGTTCCTGAGGGTTCGTGCGGTGGCGCCGGAGCGTGCAACGACCGATCCCAGTGGCGATTGAGCTGGAAACCGGCGACGCAGGCGTCCCCGAGCGATGAGTTCCGGGTGCTGCGACTCCAGGACCTGCCGGTGGCTTTGACCGGCAGTGGATTTGCACCGGAGTCCCCTGCCACGACGGCGGTGGTCCGGATTGGACAGCCCCACGGGGAGTTCGTAGCGTGTCGGTTCAATGGATTCGGGAAAACCAAAGTTCCGGCCTGGACAGGTCCTTGGACTTGCCATCGGTTTGCTGCTCGCCTGTGGTCCGGTGCAGGGCCAGGGTGCCACGTTCGGAGGCAATGCCCCGAGCGTGCCGGTGACCGGGGTGGCTGCGGTGGTGAATTCGCATGTCATTACGGTTCAGGCGGTCGAACAGTTCGCGGCGCGCGCCATTGATGCCGCGCGCCGCCAGTACATGGCGCGTCCGGAACTCTTTCTTCAAAAGCGCCAGGAAATCCTGCGGGACAGCCTCGAGCAGTTGATTGAGCGCTACCTGATCCTGGATGAGTTCTACAGCGCCGGCTTCAATCTGCCGGATGGCATCATCAACGACGTGGTCGAGGGCCAGATTCGCACCGAATTCGGCGACCGGCTGAGCCTCATGAAGACGCTCAACCAGGTGGGCGAGAGCTTCGAGGACTTCAAGAACGAGCAGCGCGACGCATTCATCATCTCCCAGATGACATTGAAGAATGTGAACCAGAACGTCTTCGTGTCGCCGCGCAAGATCGAACGCTACTACGAGCAGAACACCAACCGGTTCAACGTTCAGGAGGCGGCGCGGATCCGGATGATCGTGATTGATAAATCCCGGCATGCCCGCGGCGAGCCCGTCCGGATCGCCGCGGAAGTGCTGGCGAAGCTCAAGGAGGGCGGAGATTTTGCGAAGCTCGCCGACGAGTACTCCGACGATGCCCGCCGCATCAAGGGCGGCGACCGGGGGTGGATTGAGGACCGCGACTCCGACCTGCGCCCCGAGCTGCGCCGGTTCGTCTTTGAGTCCGCGCCGGGGACGGTGAGTGACATCATTGATCTCGATTCCGCGGTGTTCATCGTCAAGGTGGAGGAGCGCAGGTCCTCGGGTATGAAGCCCATTGCCGATGTGCGGGACGAGGTTGAGCAGATGCTCCGCAACATCGAAAAGGAGCGCCTTCGCAAGCAATGGATCGCCCGGCTCCGCAAGAAATCCTACGTGGCTTATTACTGATGGGCGATCCGCGCCCCCCCGGGAATGGTCGTCCTTGGAATCACGCTTGGGGATGCGACCGGCATCGGGCCCGAGGTGGCGGCCGGGGCGGCGGTGACGCCGGAGTTCGCCGGCGCGGCCCTGGTGTTCCTGGGGGATCCCGGCGTCCTCCAGCGTGCCGCGGCGCTTCGGGGAATCCGCCTGCCCATCGCCACCTGGCCGGGCCGAGGGGCCGCGAAGCCGGGGCTTTGGAGTCTGGCGTGCGGCGCCGCGCTGCCCCGGGGGCTTCAGCGCGGTGCGGCGGTGGCGTCCCGCGCCGCGCTGGATTGGATTGCGGAGGGCGCGCGACGGTGTCTTGAAGGCGACCTCGACGGGTTGGTGACTGCGCCGGTGAACAAGGAGGCGGTTCTGCGTGCGGGCATCTCCTTCGTCGGGCAGACCGAGTATCTCGCCGGGCGGACCGGAGCCCGGGAGACCGCGATGATGCTGCTGGGAACGGATGATCGGGGGCGCTGGCTGCGCGTGGTGCTTGCCACCACGCACCTGCCGCTCTGCCAGGTGCCCGGGGCCGTGACGATTGAGTCGGTGGATCGCGCCATCCGGTTGGCGTCCGCGGCCTGCCATCGGCTGGGGCTCCCGCGTCAGCGAATCGCCGTCTGCGGGTTGAATCCCCATGCAGGCGAGGGTGGCCTGATGGGGACGGAGGAGCACTTGGTCGTGAAGCCGGCGCTGGCGCGCGCCCGGGCCGCAGGTTGCGACGCCGACGGTCCCTGGCCCGCCGACACGGTGTTCGGGCATGCCATCCGGGGAGGTTGCGAGGTGGTCGTGGCCTTGTACCATGACCAGGGACTGGCGCCCTTGAAGCTGGTGGCCTTCGACACCGGAGTGAACTGGACCCTGGGCCTCCCGTTCGTCCGCACGTCACCGGATCACGGTACCGCCTACGACATTGCGGGCCTTGGAAGTGCCCGGCCGGACAGCATGACCTCGGCGATCCGGCTCGCCTTGCAGCTTGCCGGTGGGGATCGGCGGCAAGAAACGCGTTGCCCGGGCTCACCGAACAGGCACAGTGCGGCAGGCGGGACGTAGCTCAGCCAGGTAGAGCACTTGGTTTGGGACCAAGACGTCGCAGGTTCAAATCCTGTCGTCCCGACCAATCCTCCCGCAGCGATGATTCCCCTGAAATTCCGGAGAATCAGTGCCCGGACAGGACCTGCTCAATGCGGTCACGCAGTTCGGCATTGATGTCCAGCGGGGGGCGCTCCCCGTCAATGATTGAAAAGCCGTAGGTCTTTTGCAGGCGTCGGAAGGTTTCCCGCATGCGTGCCTGATACTGGAGGAAGCTGTCGAACATGTCGCGGGACAGCCCCAGATCCATGCCGCTTTCCCAGTAGTCGAGGGACTGGTTTTTGGCAAAGGCGCGCTGGACCAGTTGTTCCGGAGACACCTCCAGATAGAACACCGCATCCGGCACCAGCGCGATGCCGAACAGGTTGCGCAGCCAGTGCTCGTCGGTGCCGCGCACCAGATCGCGGGCCATCAGGGTGTAGATGTAGCGGTCCGCCAGCACCACGACACCGGCCCGCAAGGAGGGCAGGATGGAATGCTCCAACTGGTCGGCAAAATCGGTGGCGTAGAAGAGCGACAGGGTTGTCCGGGACAGGATGTTGCCGTGCTGGGCCTGTTCGAGCTGTTCACTGACCAGGGTGGACCGTTTGAGCCCGACCTGAAGCGTGGCGTGGCCGTTGCCCTCCAGCCACCGGGCGAGCTGCGAGATCTGCGTGGAGCGGCCGGACCCGTCCGCCCCCTCAATGACGATCAACTTGCCGCTCAGCTTGGCGAGATCCACGCCCGGCAGGCCGTGGCCGAAGAACCGTTTTGCGGTGATTTCGGGCACCACCACGCGGGCGGTGGTTGCAGGAGGACCGGGCCGGGACCTGGGTTTACGGGGCTGCATGGGGTCAGGGGGACTTGGGCGTAATGTACTTGCAGAGGTCCACCCGCGAGGCGAGCAGGGCCCGCACCACACCCTGTTGCTCCTCGATGCGCTGGTTGGCGTTGATCATGGTGAACTGGAACTCGGTGCTCATGGCCAGGTACTGCTCGAAAATCCGCCCCTGGAAGAGCCGGAAGCTCTCGTAGGGATCCGGGGACAGCTTCAGGTCCATGCCCGCCTCGTGGAACTTCAGGACGGGGCGGTTGTCCAGGATCCGTGTCAGGGACACTTCCAGGTGCGCCTTGAAGAAGAATGTGATGTCGGGGAGGGCGGCGAAGGAGTACACGCCGCGGACCCAGTCGGGCGGCACCCCCCGGACGACGTCGCGCGCGAACGCGGTGAAGGCATAGCGGTCGCAGAGGACCAGATAGCCGGCGCGCAGCAGGGGCAGCAACTGGCGCTCATAACGGTCGGCGAAATCCGTCGCATGGATCAGGCTGAAGGTGGTGGCCGTCAGCAGGTTCTCCTTTTTGCCACGACTGGTGGCGCTCTTGACGAGGGCCGACGAGTTCCACTCGGAGAAGAACACCTTGCATCCCTGCTGCTCGAGCCACGTGCGCAGGAGGTGCACCTGCGTGGACTTCCCGGACCCGTCGAGCCCTTCGACGGCGATCAGGCGTCCGGGAAAGCCCTGCTCCGCGAACGTGCGCTTCATTGGCCGGCAAACCTAGGAACGACCGGCCCGGGGGGCCAACGGGATTTTCCTCAGCCCGGACAAATTCGTTGACCTCGCTGATCACTCCGATAAGCATCCCTCAACCTTCACAAGCTCCCTGTAACCCCGTCAGGCCCCCCCTCCTCCCTCCCGGCCCACTCCCGCTCTCCGTCCCGCCGCTTCCTCGCCTCCTCGAATCGCCTGTGCGGTTACGGCGCTCCTGCTCGCGATCTCACTGGTGCCGGCAGAATCCGACGCCCCGCTCCCAAAACCATCACGAACCGATCTCACTCCGAAGGTCATCGGGCGTGCAGCCGATCAGCGCGTGGTGGCATGGTACTCCAGCATCATTGATGGCTCCGGGGAACCCCTGGTACTCGCCAACCGCTAGACGGAAATTGCCACCGGCTTGCACGGTTTCGTCCACGGTCCCGTTACTTTCCCGTCCGGCCGGGGATAGGATGATAGCGATGAGTGACGGGGAATTGTTGCGGGCCTATGCGCTCGAGGGATCCGAGGCGGCGTTCACGGAACTGGTGAACCGCTATGTGAGCCTGGTCCATTCCGTCGCCAGGCGCCACCTGACGGACCCTTCGCTCGCCGAGGAAGTCACCCAGTCGGCGTTTGTCCTCCTGGCCCGCAAGGCGGGATCCCTGGCCGGGCACCCTTCGCTGGCCGGATGGCTGCATCGCACCGCCTGGCAGCTCGCCGCCCGGACCGCTCGGACGGAACAACGCCGCCGCCATTGGGAGGCGGTGGCAGGCGCCATCGTATCCGAAGACCCTCCCATGCCGGACCCCGACCCCTCCCCCATCGTTCCCGCCCTCGACGAAGCGCTCCAGGAACTCGCCGAACCCGACCGCGACGCCATCGTGCTGCGCTATTTCCTTCGCAAGCCGCTCCGCGACGTCGGCGCCGCGCTCGGCACCAGTGATGCCGCGGCGAAGATGCGGATCCATCGCGCGCTGGACCAGTTGAGGAGGCTGCTGATCCAGCGCGGCATCACCTGTTCGCCCGCGGCTCTGGCCGCGGCCATGACCGGGCAGGGCGTGGCGCTGGCGCCGGCAGCCCTCGCGGCGCGCGTGGCCTCCGCGGCGACTGGCGCGGGCGGCGCTGTGACTTCCCTTCCACTGCTGATCCACGGACTCCTTGGACTTATGAACGGAACCAAACTGACAGTGATTCTCCTGGCCGCCGCCCTGGTGGCGGTCCTTTCGACAGTCGTCATGAGAAGTGGGCCGACCCAAAGTGCGCCGGACGGGGCAACCGATCCCTCGCTGGCCACGGTGGAGCCTCCCGAGTCGCCGCCTGTGCCCGCCGCTTCGCGTCTATTGCCGATGGCGCGGGTGGCCGCGCAACTCACGCCTTCGGAACTGGAGGCGGCACGTCAGCGCTTGAGAAAGGCTTTGGCGGCTCCATCCAAAGGCGGGACGATTTGGCCCGATTCCAGCGGTTTGGAGGCAATGGCCGCGTTTGGCGGGCGACATGATGAATTGTTCGCGACGCTGAGAGAGGTGTTTTTAGAGCCAGATTCGACAGAAGACGCAGAAGGCGGACGGCGCCTGGCGCGGATGCGCGCGATTAACGCCATGGGGGAACTGAACAAGAATGTGCCGGGGCTGACGTCGTTCCTCTGGGAGACCGCCTGGCGGAGCGACTGGAGCGGCCGAGTGGGGGCTTTTTCTGCCCTCCGCAAACTGGGATTGGAGTCGTCGGACCTGCCAGCACTCACCGAGTTGCTTCGAGAAACAGCCAAAGTGGATGGCTCGCCGGCGATGCGGAGATTTCTTCCCGACGCCATCCACGAGGTTTTCCGTCAGAATCCGGAAGCCACGTCCCAGCATCTGCCGGGCCTGGTGAAGCTGTTCGAGGAGACGGCGGATCCCGTCACCCGGTTCAGCGCCGCGACCGTCTTGCTGGGAACACCCCATGGCACTGATCCCCGGGTGATCGAGTCCATCCGAGACGGGCTGCGAGAGGGATTGAACGTCTCCATTGCGGATCATCGTGGAGTCAACGTGGACGTTGCCATCGAACACGCCGCCGCCGCAGGAGAAGCGGCCAAGCCGCTGATTCCGGATTTGCTCGAAGTCGCCCGCACGAGCCACGAGTCCTACCAGCAAGACGCGGCGTGGCTGGCCATCGGCCAGATCCAGCCCGAACTGCGGGCGCAGATTCCCGAGCTTGACCAAGCTATGACGCGTGACGCGGAAACGCGGCAGGCACGTCAGGATGTCTCCCAGGGATTCGCGACGCATGACGACCTCATCCGAGCCTTGGGCGATCCGGCGACGGCGCTGCAGGCCGCGACCACCCTGGGGCGTACGGGCATCCAATCGCCCGAGGCCATTCCGGCGATGATCGCCGCGCTGGCCGGCATGGATGAGGACAGCCGCGATCAGGTGGTTCAGGCGATCCACCAGCTTGATCCGCAAGCGCCAATCGAGCGCGTGCCGGCAGACGTGATGTTTCATGGAGTGATCTTCGCGGATTCCACCTTCGATTCGCGGCCGGGCTCCGAAAAGGATCCCCGGGTGGAGCGGCTGATCTCGGATCAGCGGATGCACCACACCTGGCGGACCCGCGAGGAGATTCTGAACGTGACGAGGAAGCTGGCGGCCCTGGACGTCCAGATCGCCCAGGCCTTTGCGAACGGAATCGCCGAGAAGGATCCCGTCCTGGCCGACCAAGCCCGGCAGCTCATCGCATCGCCCGCGAGGCCCTGAAAACACAAGACTCCATCCTGACCGATGGCGCGCAGTGGAGGACGCTGGAGTGGGGGTTGCAATCACGCCATAGTCTCGCCATACTTTTACCGTGACAACAATCGTGCAACTTGATGGTTCCAATCGAATCGTCCTGCCCCTTGATCTGCGGCGGGCGGCGGGCGTCCCGCGCGGACAAAAGCTCAAAGCCTCCGCCACGCCGGGGAGAATCGTGCTGGAAATGGAACCAGCCACCCAGGGCAGAGTCGTCAAACGCGGCAAATTAAAGCTCTGGACCGGTGCGGTGCCCCCGACACTGCTGGCCGAAGCCGTCGAAGTCGCGCGCCACTACGAGCGATGACCTTTCTGGACACGGGGATTCTTGTGGGAGCCGTGCTGGAGCAGCATCCGGAACATGCCGCCTGCCTTGAAGCGCTGGAAGGATTCGAAGCGCCCTTCACCGACGCCCACGCCCTGGCAGAGACATTCGCCACGCTCACCGGCTTCTATAAGGTGCCGGTCGCCGCGGCGGCGGAATTGACCCTGGGCCTCAAGTCCAGTCTGGTCGTCGAGCCTTTGCCTCTGGTGGATTACGAGAAGGCGATTGGCGAAGCGCAGCGTCGCGGCGTGATGGGTGGCGGCATTTACGATTCGCTCCACGCGACCTGTGCCCGGCGTAAGGGCGCCAAGCGCATCGTCACGCGCAACCCCTCGCACTTCGCCCATACCGCACCCGACTTGGAAATCCTCACGCCGTAACCGGGTTCGACCAATGGACGTTGCGGATAAGATCCAGCCATTTCCACCTCCTGGTCGAGGTGCCGGCACGTCCGGCACAACCCCTGATCGCCGATGAAGTTCTCACTCCGTCGTCAGCGGGTCGGTGAATGACTGTCCTGTCCTTGGTTGTCTTTGGTGGACCCGAGGCATCTTGAAATCCCGGTTCCCATCCTGGCCTTTGTTCCCGTCGGTTCGATCGAATTGCCGTTTCCTGGTTGGAATTCCGGCAGTCCCGGAAAGTTGGTTTGTTCCCGGAATCCGGCCGGCCCCCGGGTCGCCAAATCGGCGATGGCGGACTACGCTGTCCCGTTGTGAGCCGGTATTACGTCGAAGACGGGGCGCGGGCGGCGAAGGTTGGGGACCTGTTCGCTGCCGTGGCTCCGCGTTACGACCTGATCAACGACCTGCAGAGCCTCGGCCTGCACCGGCTCTGGAAGCGGCGGTTGATCCGGCTCGCCGCAGTGCGCCCCGGAGATCAGGCCCTCGATGTGTGTTGTGGAACGGGGGACCTGACGTTTGCGCTCGCTCGGGCCGGGGCACGGGCTGTTGGCTTCGATTTCAGTGAGCCCATGTTGGACGTCGCCCGCCAGCGTGCCGTCCGCTGGCAGGAGCTGCCCGGAACCCCGCCCGAGTTCCGGCAGGGAGATGCCTTGCAGCTCCCATTCCCTGATCGCGCATTCGACGTGGTGACGATCGGCTACGGACTCCGCAACCTCGCCGACCTCGATCGTGGCCTCGACGAACTGGTCCGCGTGCTCAAGCCGGGCGGGCGGTTGCGAATCCTCGATTTTGGGAAGCCGGATTCCGCGGTCTGGCGATGGATGTATTTCCAGTACCTGCGGTGGGTGGTGCCGTTGTTCGGACGCATCTTCTGTGGGGACGCGGACACCCACAGCTACATCCTCGCCTCACTGCGACGGTACCCGGCGCAACGGGGTGTGGATGCGCGCCTGCGGGCCATGGGCCTTTCCGATACGCGGGTGATCCACCTGGTGGGTGGCATGATGGCCATCAACGCGGCCGACCGCCCGGAATAGTCCCGGGGTGGGTCATTTCAGCGAGGCCAGGTACTCGATCAGATCCACAAACTCTTGCGGTGCGAGCCCGGCGGCCAGGCCCTCGGGCATGTTCGACACCTTGAGGGTATCCCGCTCGGTGATGGCATCCTTGGCGACCCGCTGCACCAGGTCACCACCGAGCTTGAGGGTCACGGTGGCCTCGTCTTCCGCCGCCACCACTCCGCTGAACTCCTCGCCGTCCCGGGTGGTGATGTTGGTCGTCAGCCACTGAGGGGCGACCTCCTGGTTGGGATACAGGATGGATTCGGCAAGTTGCTGCCGGTTCATGCGCGCCGCGACCTCGGTGAGTTCCGGTCCGTAGTCAATCCCGATGTCCTTGACGCGATGGCAACTGGTGCAGACCCGCTCGAACACGAAGCGCCCCTCCCGGACCCGCCCCCGGACCCGCGTGACCGCGGCGACATGACGCTCCCGCTGGTCCTCGGGAAGGTCCGGAGATTCGATGAGCGCCTGGAGGCTTTGTTTGACCAGTCCGAGGCTGGGCTGGCCCTTCTGGTAGTTGTCCAGGTACTCCCGCCCGGATGGGTTGTCCTGGGCGATCCGGCCGGTCTCAAGCGCGGGCTGCCAGACCGGTTGGAGCGCGCCCAGCGTGTGCTGCAGCGTGTAGTCGAGCCAATAGTCCAAAGGCAGGCGCGTCGTTTCCAGGGCCACCGCCACGGACTCCTCTGTTTCCAAGAAGCTCAGGGCGCGTAGAGCTTCCAGTCGGACGCGGGGATCTGTGTCGGACACGGCGCGGCGCAGGAACGGCATGGGGTCCGAAACGTAGGCCAGTTCCTCGCCCAGCACATGCACCGCCATCGCCCGGGCGTCCCGGCTGGGCAAACCCAGCACCCGCTTCAAGTGATTGGTGTCCAGCGCATGGAATCCCGCCTGCACGTACAGGGCCTCCAGTTGATGGAGGTCGTGCCACGGATCTGCGGGATTCAGCCGGCCGATCCACGCCGTCACCGCCGGGAGCACCTCGGTGGCCGGACGGTCCCGCAGTTCGCGACGCACGCGATACCGGGTCCGCGGCTCATACTCCTTCAACTGGTTCAGCAATTCAGGCACGGACTTGCCATGCTGGGTGACCGGGGTGAGGAGCGGACGCCCCTTCGCCGTGATGCGGTAAATCCGTCCCCGGGTCTTGTCCCGGTTCGGGTCCCGCTGGGAGTACTGCATGTGGCCGATCAGCGCGTTATGCCAGTCGAGGAACCACAGCGCACCGTCCGGTCCGATCTGGGGCACACCGGGACGAAAATTTCGATCGCCGCTTTCCAGGAGGTTGTCGGGCGCTGAAGTCGTCTGGCCTTCGGCCACCACGTCCCGCTTGACCCGCTGCCCCCGGTAGCCGGCGCCGTCATCACCGATCGTGAACCGCGGGATGCCGTTCATGTTGATCACGCAGCCGTAAACGAACTGTCCCTGGACTTCGTCCGGAAAATGCCGGCTGTACAGGAACTCGCTCCCAAGCGCGGGTCGCATGCCCTCGTGGTCGAAAATCGCATTGAGCCCCTTGCGCTGGCCCTTCGCCGAGCCGCTCAACGGGGAATTCCAGTGTTGCTGCGCGGTGGTGCCATCGCCGGGGATGCCCTGTCCCCAGAAATTATGCACCAGGCACCAGGGGTTGCCGTAGCCGGGCGTGATGAAATGCCGGACCTTCATCGAGCGCGGATCCAGCACGTAGACGCCCGGAGTGTTGGCGTTGCGGAGGGGTCCCCACGGCGTCTCCACCGTCGTGGACATGGAGACGCCCTCCAGCGCGTGCAGCCGCCCCTCGGGCGACCACTGGAATTTGCCGAAGGAATGGTGGGTGTCGTCGGTGGCCCACCCGTCCAGCAACGGAATCACCTGGTCCGCGCGGTCGTCCCCGTTGGTGTCCTTGAGGAACGTCAGTCGCGGCTGATCGTTGACGAGCACCCCGCCGTTCCAGAACTCGAAACCGACCGGACAGTGCAACTGGTCATAAAAGACGGTGCACTTGTCGGCCTGACCGTCGCGATCGAGGTCCTCCAGGATGAGCAGACGGTCACCGGGTCGCGGGTCGCCCGGTTTCCATTGCGGATAGGTGGGCATGCAGGCCACCCACAGCCGTCCCCGGTTGTCGAAGGCCAATTGCATCGGCTTGGCCAGCTCCGGGAACCGGTCCTCGGCGGCAAAGAGGCTCACATCGAAGCCGTCAGCCACCTTCATCTCCTTGAGCGCCTCATCGCCCGAAAGATACCGCAGCGCCTTGGGCTCCGAGTAGGCCTGCTGCGGAACCCCAAAACGCGTCTTGGGGACGAACAGTTCGCCGGTGCGGGAGTCGTCCGGACGGCTCTGCTCGACCGTGCCGTTGGCGATGGACCACACGAACTGGTCCCGGACGGCCGCCATGTTGCGGATCTTCTGGTATTCGAGCGGGAAGGTCTCCAAGTCCCAGGTGCGGCGTCCCCCGTACACGTACCAGCCGTTGAGCATTCGATAGTCCTGTTGGTGCACCCACGCCTTGTCCACGACGGCCTCGCGCAAACGTTCAAGGTCGGGTGCGGACAACGCGGACGGTCCCGGCTCGCCAAACAGGGCACGATCCAACAGGCCCCCCACCAACCGGTCGCCCGCCTGGTTCAGGAGGAATCCGGCGGTGGTGAACTGTGCGCCCGGCAGGGCGTCGAACGCGGTCCGGGTGGGCGTGAACAGATCCACAAAGGCGACGCCTCGCGCGGCGGCCAGGTCCCGGATCGCGCCAGCGTACTGCTCTAGGTTTGCGTTCTCCGTCAGGCCGTCGGGCAGAAACGGATCACCCGAATTCTCGAAGGCGATGGGCGACACCAGCACCAGGCGCGTCTGTCCATCGCGTCCGTAGGTCTGGCTCAGGGTGTCCAGGTAGGCGGCATAGGCCTCGCGGAAGGCCTCCAGGCCGTCGGGTCCGGCAAACGACTCATTGAACCCAAAAAGGCAAAGGAAGATGTCGGGGCTGAAGACCTTCAGCGGATCGTCAATTTTGGTGTAGTCGTTCGGACGCTGCCGCACGGTCACCTCATCGGCCGGGCGGCAAAAGTTGCGCACGACGAGTTCCCGATCGGGGAATCGGGCGTGGAGCAGGGCTTCAAAATTCCCGTAAAGGCCCATCCGCTCCCCGAGTCCGCCGCCAACGAGGGCAAGGCGTTCGTTCTTTTGAAACGTGAGGGGGGCGGCGGCCTGGGAGAACCCGGGCCCTAGGCCGAGCCCACCCGCCACAAGGCTGGCAAGCGTCTGAATCCAACGGCGGAGCCTGATGCGCATCCGCCCATTGACCGCGGAACCTCTGACGATCTTCAAGCGACGATTCGTCCCGTGACTGGTGGTGTCCGGCATCGGCGCGCGGTCCGCCGGGCCCTTCCGGCACGATGTCCACCTCCTGCGAGCCGGTGACCGTGCGCAAATGGCTGAATTCGGTTTGCGGCTCCGTCCAGGGATGGCTCACACCCAAGACCCTCCGCACCGCGGCCCGCGAGCAAGGCAAGGCCCCCTTCCGACGTCACCGAGGAACGACTTGCCGTGACTGGAAACGGTTCGGTCCAAGCGGCGACATCGTCACGCGGTTGGGGAACGATCCGGCCGCTCGCGGGTCGCGTGGCTGCGCCGATGCGTCACCCGGGTATCCGGGAGGCGGGATTCACCTTGTTGAGGCAGCAATGCTTGAACTTGCGTCCGCTGCCGCAGGGGCAGGGATCGTTGCGTCCAATCTTCGGACGAATGGAGGTCAAAATGGAGGAAGTTTGGGACGTGGCCCGCTCGATTTCCTTCCGGACGTACAGGCTCTGCAGGATCAGGTGACGAAACTGAAGGTACCCATCGAGCTTGGGAAACGCGGCCTTCAGGGCGCCCAACAGGTCCGTTCGATCCGGCCCATGGGCGGGCCGGTCCGAAAGAGGGCGCGTCTTGTGGGTGAGGTAGTTGTATCGAAGCGCAGGGGGTTCGCGGATTGTCGCGCCCGGCAGCCCGGGGCGATCATGGAGCGGGAGAAACGACAGCACCGTCTCGGAGCAGGTGCACCCGGGTTGAACGCAATACTGGTCACTCACGGCCCACAGCTCATCCTCGAAGGTGCAGCTGAAGGCCAGACCGCGGGGAAAGACGTCTATGAATCCGACCATCAAACCCGAGGTCACATCGGGCAGGTCATGGATCTCAATCTCCGAGACTGGCGTCGTATGGATCAAATGGAGTTTCTCGGCGAAAAACCAACCGCGCAGCGCCTGCAGGTCGGCATCGGTGAACCGCGTGCGGACCATGTCGTCAAACCGCTCGAAGGCCGGGTCGGGCGTCGCATCGGATCCCCGAACCAGGGACTTGGTTTCAAGGTCGAGCCAGATATCGGCCGGAAAAATACGCGACTCCGGCTCGACGGCCTTCGCCGCCGGATTCTCGAGATGGATCGTCGAACAGCCACACCGGGGACTGCCACAGATCGAAATGACGAATTCGGTCGGAGCTTCCGCCTCCTGTGGTGCGGCGGGGGGATCGGACGGCTGAACGCGGAGGCGTGGTTCCGCCCGGGCGGGGGCGTCGTGAGGGATCCAGACCAGTTCAAGTTTCGCTTGCATGGACATTGTGCGCTCCCATGGATACTCCTCAGGGGCGTCGCGGGGAAGCCCGGCCTGCGATCTCCACGGCGCGCCCGTTGACGCGACCGACAGAGCGGTGCGGCCTCAGCCTGGCCGCGGCGCATGGCGGAAGGGGCTCCCTACGGGGCCACAGCCCGGTAAAACCAGGGTCCGGGTCCGAGGATCTGGCCGTCCTCAAACGCAGCCGCACCGGTGGCATCCGTCGTCACGGTGCTGATTTCGGGCCAGTTGACGGCGTCCAGACGGTCCACCCTTTGGATCTTGTAGGCGGTTGCGGGAGTTCCTTCGAGGTCGAAGGCGAACCGGCCTGTGTCCTGGACCCGCCCGTTGGAGAGCACGGCGGGATCCGCAGGGCTGACACCGCCCTCCGCCTTCATCGGGAACCGGACGGCACGGAAATTGAATCCGTACCCGTACATCATCGGAAACGTGTTGGTGGAGTACAGGAAGCTTTTGCCAAACAGCAATTCGCCGACATAGGACCGGCCGGTCTGGAAGGTGTTGGGAGGGAGGACGATTGAGGTGGCTGTCGGCTCCAGTTCCAAGGGGACACAGGGATCGGGTGCCTGAAAGACCACAGGACGCAACACATCCTCCTCGTCGTAGATGAACATCGAGATGAAGTCGTTGCCGGAGGCACCGGTGAAGGCAACCCATTGAAGAGTGAATGCCTGCTCAGGCCTGACGGCCTGGGCCTCGGCGAAATTCGTGATCCTGGGGATCGGGGGGAAATCAATGTGTGCCTGAATGGGAACCACCCGTTCGGGGAGTCCGGTCTGGGTGAAGCGTTCGGTGTAGGTCCCGGCCGGGTACTCCTGCAGCATTTCCGCCTCAGTTTCAAAGCTCGCAAAGTACGCGAAGCTCCCGAATGCGGTCAGGTTCGTCCTGCTGCCATCCGGGAACTCCAGCGACGCAGCCGTCACCGGAGGCCCGAAATCGGGGCTGTCAATGACGGCGCCAAAAAAGAAGGGTTCGTCGAATTCAACATCCGGTACCGGTTCGGCTGCTGATTCCTGGAGATAGTTGCCGCGGCGCGTCATCCCATAGGAGCCCCAGCCTGGCAATGGGTCGCGATCGCAGTTTCCCGTGGACCCCGTGGTGAAGGCGCCCGAATAGGTGGCGCTGGCGAGAGGCTTGCCGGTCTCGCTTTCCAATTGGATGGGCGCGCCTGCGGGATTCAGTGCCCAGGTCACACGGGTGCTCCTGGGGAATCCGCCGAGGTACTCGCAGACCAGGGACCGGCCGTCCGAACTCCAACCGTAGGTGAGCATGGCCGGATCGAGCCCGGGTCCGGTGATGGACACCGCCGGAGGGTTGCCACCGGGCAGTGTGATTTTCTTCATGGGCTGGGTGAATCGGAACGTCAGGGCGGTGTTGGTTGGCACCGCCTGGGCGTTGTTTGCCGGAGTGACCGATCCCATCGCGGGTGCGCCGACGCCGGTGGAGAAGGACCCGGACACCGATGCCAACGGGACGCTTGCGGCGCTCTTGATGGCAAAGAGCGCGTTTACGCCGGACGGGTTTAGGGTCCAGGCGATGGTCTGGTTGATGGGCCAGGGGCCGAAGAAGGGCGCGATGGTGAGGGTGCGTCGGTCGTCGCCCCACGTCCCCTGAACCTGCGCGGCAATACCCGGGGGTTGGAGGGCCAGGTTTCCAACGCCGGTAAGCACCGGAAACAGCGTGTCCATGACCTGATCGAACACGATGACCAGCGGCGTTTCTCCCGGGACGTCCGTGGCCTCGTTCGCGGGCGTGACCGACGCAATTTGCGGAGCTTGGGCCGAAAGGAAGGTGGCGGCGGCCAGGCCCGACAGCATCAGGGCGGCCCAGCGGAACGCGCCGCACTTCCCCGACAATCCATGTACCATGAGGCGATGCTTACCGTCATTAGATCGTTCGATCCAGCACCAATTTTGCCCACGTCTTCGGCCGAATTGCCGCACGGGTGAAGTGGGGAATGGCCCTCAAATGGCCGCGGTACCGCCCCGCATTCTCGCGTCCACGCGGGGGAACCGGGTCTGCCGGGTGGTTGACCTTTCGGCGGGCATCCGGCACCGCTAGGGCGTGCGCACCTGGTAGATGCGTGGCAGGAGATTCGTTGCGGGCGCGTCGGTGAACATGAACGAGCCGGGGCTGGTTTCCGTGGCCAGCCCCAAGTTCATCCATGTGGACGCGGGCAATGAAAGATTGGTGGTGGCAATGACGGTGAAGGGCACCCCCGGAGTGCTGTTGAAGAAGAACCGGAACATCTCGTCGTTCGACAGCGAGATATTGCTGAGATACGGCGGCGTGGGACACACGATACCGGCACCGGATTCCAGGCAGTTGTTACCGAGATTGGCCATGACGCAGTCGAGGTCCAGTTGATCGGTGGTGCCGTCACTGTTGACATCGAACCAGCTGGCCTGTCCCCAGTACTGCAGGACGCCGTCCAAATCC
Source organism: Verrucomicrobiia bacterium (assembly GCA_019634635.1). Lineage (NCBI taxonomy): Bacteria > Pseudomonadati > Verrucomicrobiota > Verrucomicrobiia > Verrucomicrobiia bacterium. The sequence goes on along the minus strand of JAHCBB010000008.1, from coordinate 121,752 downwards.
AATTGGGTCACCTGCTTGTCGAGATTGCCATCCGTGTAGCATGCGGGCTCGGAGGTCAGAATGCGGTTCAGTTCGGCCAGCAGTTCATCGTAGTGCCGCTGCTGTTCCGGAGTCAGATTGACCGCCACGCCATTGGTCAGCAGATCATGGCCGGCGTTGTCCAGCCCCAGGGGATTGACCGGATTGAGGGGCGTGGGCCGCAGATCATAAAATTCATACTGGCCCAGTGCGGATTCACAGGCGGCGCGGTCAAACTTGATGAGCTTGTAGCGGTCGTCCGCCACCATCCACGATCGAATGTCGAGGAGGGTGAGATTGGTGTAGATGTTGGCCGCCAGAACGTCGCAGCAGGAATAGAATTCCTGGGATCCCCCGGGCCCGAACCAGGTTCCGCCCTCGGACTCCGCCAGGCTCTGTGAGGTGAAGATCGAGTCGGTGCAAATACTCGCCGGCCCCACACCGACCACGGTCGGCCAGATGTGGGTCGTCGGGGCTTTGAGCCCGTTGCCCATCTGGGCAAAGGCAAACTTCCGGATGGCCGGCTGATCCACATCGGTGAGATAGGCGAGCATGGGGCGGCTGTCGAGGATGTGCGTTGGAGGGACGGCGGCGCGGACCTCCACACCGGCCAGTTCACCAAACAGCTCAAACAGATCCACGGCACTGACGATATGGTCCACCGAACGCCCAGGGCTGGCGACCACAGGCCCGGCCACGATCAGGGGCACCAGGACGCCGGTCTGGTAGGGGCTGCCCTTCGATCGCAGCGGATTGTAGGGATAGTTGACGCTGTCGAGATACGTGCCGTTGTCCGAGGCGATCACGATCATCGTGTCCGTTGCGGAGGGGTCGTAGTCGAGTCGCCCGTCGGGGCCCCGCATCGCAAGTCCGGACTCGACCAGCAGGCGGCCGATTTCGTGGTCGGTCGCCGACACCATCAGGTTGCTGACCAGTTTGATGGTGCCCTCGTTTGCGCAGTCGTTTTCCGGAAGCCCGGACGGCCATTCGAATCCCGGAGGATACAGCGAATCCGGTGGTGGCTGATACGGCGTGTGGATGGAGGAGTAGCTCACCGTGCACATCCACGGCGCATCCCCCGCCTGCTGCTGCTGTTGAATCCAGGCCACCGCGTTGTCCGTCTGGTCCGTCGTGGCATATCGGCGCCCGATCCCCGTCGTGACATTCGATCCATCATTGATCGCCCTCGGCCACATATAATATCCATTGTTGTTGGTAAATGTGACCGTGCGGCCGGATGACCGGGCCGCCGCACAATTCGCCGCAAACTGGCCGGCTGCATTCAGCGCAGGGATGCCTCCCAGTGTGCAGATCTCCTTTCCGGTGTAGCCGAGGCCGTCATTGTCCTGGCACACGACGGTATTGCTTGAGGTAAGAAACCAGCCGACGCCGCGCTGGGATCCGACTGGAAAGCCCCAGCAATAATTTGTGGCATCCGCGGTGTATTGTCCGCCAAGCGTGGGATCAATATAGGCGGGCGCCCCATACAGCGTGCCGTTGAAGTAATCCCAGCCCAGCGCGTGGGGTGTCCCAAAGCCGTCGGGATTATTATCCGGGCCGGCGAGGTGGAATTTGCCGATCATTGCGTTTCGATAGCCGGCAGTGGCGAGGATCCGGGGGGTCGTGACTTCAAAGCGCGAGACCTGGGCGCCGGTAAGGTCGAGGTTCAGGATGGCGGCCGTGACGCCGGTGCGCAGCGGGTAGCGTCCGGTGAAAAAGCATGCACGACCCGGAGAACACTCCGGCATGGAATAGCAGCGGGTGAATTTGACCCCGGCCGCGGCGATGGTGTCCAGGTTCGGTGTGGATGGAGGATTCGGCGCCAGCGGGTTGAACGAGCGCAGTTGATCAATCCCGACATCATCAAGCATGATGAACAGGATGTTGGGTTTGGCAGCCGAATGCTGGCGAAGGGTCCGTTGGGCCGGTTCGTCGGCCGGGCAGACAAGCGCTGCAGCAGCCATCAGCCAGCCCGCCATCCAGACACGCGTCCAACTAGGCCGGCGGCGGAATTCCTGCGGAGCAGCGGGTGGGGCAAATGCAGCCATATTTTTATTGGGGTAGAATTAGCGGGAGCGGGCTATCGCATGGGCGGTGGAATGTCAACGCACTTTCCTTCCTGGAACCAACAAATTAATGGGTGCCCGTTTCAGTCAACGAACCGGGGCACCACGTCGCCCGGGGAAGAAGATGGACCGCATTACGTCCGCACTCGTGGGAGGCTTCGAGGCGTTCGGTCGGATGGGGGGACTCGCGAGGTGACTTCGAGGGCGCGGGAGCCTCTGGGGCATACCGGCACGGTGTTCGTCCGATCACGGAGTGGGTGGCGGGGGTGACGGCATGGATCAGCGTGCCGCCGGTCCGTCTCGTTGGCCGGCCAGCGCAGCCCTGGGGCCCTGGCGTTCCCCAAGGCTCGCCTCAGCAGGACCTGTTGACCCGTCCCCACCTCTGGCCTATGGATCTCCGCGAATCCCTCTGCAAAGTACAATGGAACCATCATCCAGAATTCTCGGAGCGGTTTTCGGCCTCTTTTTGGCCGGCGCCGCCCTCGCGCAAACCGGACCGTTCGATCCCGGACAATGGCCGGCCACGATCAACCCCGACTTCCCGGTTCACTATATCGTTACGGACGACGGTCTGGAGCCTCCCGGTCCCTTTTGGGACAACTCGGCGCTGAGCATTCTGTCCGGGGGCGATCAAATCGCGGAGGACATCACCATCGGCGGGCGCACAGGCAAGAAGGTCCTGGGGAATTACCTGAATGTTGCCGACTTCCTATTCGACACCTGGGCCGACTACGACACGATTGATATCCTCGTCCAGGCGTACGGTGACGCAGGGCTGTTCGACGCGGCGGGCAATCCGAGAAATTTTAATTTCCTGACGGGCACGCTGCCGGAACTCGCCGCACCGGTCGGCGGTCAGGTGCCGCTTGAGGCCGGAAACAAGCGATGGAACTGGATTTTGTTCCGCATCCCCAATGGCGTGCGTGCTTCGGACGGCACGCGTCTGGTCGGCTCGATTCCGGCCAACGCGCAGGGCGGGTTTCAGAATGGCGGTGTCAACGGCGGCACCATCCGCCTCGAAAATGTGCCCGGATTGACGGTGCGCGTTGTGGCCTTTGGGGTGCCGGGAGCCTTCGGGGAACCGGAGGCCATCAACATCTTCCTGCCGCCGGAGGCCTGTGATCCCGAGCCGGAAACGAACCTCGCGGGGATGGACCTCGCGGCGGGAACTGCCAGCCACTTGGAAGTGATTGATCGCGGGGACCAGACGGTCGAGTTCCAGGACGACGTGGGTCCGGTCGGCGACCGGCGACGCGCGGTGCGGCCGGCCGGGCAATTCCTGAACTTCGGCATCACGGACAACTACCTTGGCCTGCCATGCAATGACCCCAAGACGGTCAAGGTATGCGTGGATTTCTACGACGATCCGGCCTTTGCCGGCATGGACGTGCGCTTCGGGCCCGAGGCCTACGCCACCGATGATCAGGGAGGCATCGGCTTTTTTCCGGCGGGGAACCGGCAGGTCCTGGAGGGCACGGGGACCTGGGTCCGTCGCTCCTGGACGGTGCCGGCGGTCAACTTGTTCGGGGTCAACGCCGCCCCCACGCACACTGCAGGGCCGCGGTTCGTGTCCGAGAACGGGCAGGTGTTTGTGTCCCGCTTTGAGATCGCCGTGCTTCGCACCGGCACGCATCCACTTGCCGGACAGGACCCCCTGGCCGATTGCTTTGAGGACCTCAGCATATGCACCGATCAGTACGGCAACTTCGCCGAACTCGACCTCCACTTGGAGATTCAGAACGGCCTGGCCGCCGGCAGCAGCGGGGGCGACCAGGAAATGATCATCGAGGAGGCCGGCCCCGCCGGTGATCGCCGCCTCGCCGTGCGTCCGGCCCGCGATGACGGCACGCCCGGTTTTGTCCACGGCTACCTCAATTTCGCCATCATTGATGAGCCTTTCGGACCGACCTCCCAGCCGCCGGCGGACCTGTCCATTTGCATCACCTACTACGATGACCCGGAGCTTGCCGGCACGCGGATCAAGCCGGAGGTGTACCGGACGGAAGCCAACGGTGTGGAGACCTTTGGGTTCACTCCGGACAGCTTCTTCGTCGAGCTCGAAGGCACCGGCGAATGGCGGACCGCATACTGGGAGATCCAGCGGGTCAAGTTCAGCGGAGTGAATCAGGGGCCGCAGGCCGCGGCGCGTTTCACCACGGCAAATGCCGGCGACGTGCAGGCCAAGATTGCCGTCACCCGCGTCCGCTACGGGGTGATCCGGCCGTGCGGCCCGTTTGCCGGCATCAATCCGCTGGAGGAATGCAGGCCGCCGGTTGAGGTGGCGCTGACGATCGAACGGGTCGAGGGCAATCTCGTGCTGACCTGGCCGGCGGCGGCCAGCGGGTTTGCGATCCAGGCAACGCCCCGGCTCGATGACCCGGACTGGGGAACGGTGGAGGCCTCGGTTGAGGTGGTGGACGGGCAGAATGTGGCCACCCTGCCCCTGGGAGACGAGGAGCGTTACTTCCGTCTGCTCCAATAGGGCCGCGAGGAGGATGGCGCGGGCGGGCCGACGCCCGCCCGCGCCCCGGATGAGGTCATCAAGCCGGAATGGACCGAAAGGCCCGCGAGTTCAGCGAGAAGGGAGGCGAACTTTACGTCAAAGCCTGAGCGGTGATACCGTCCCACCCGTGAAGGCGAGACTGACCGAACCCGAGATTGTGACGCGCAACGGCAAACCCGTATCCGTCATTCTCCCCATCAAGGACTACGAAGAGCTGCTGGAACGAGTTGAGGATGCTGGCGACGTGGCTTGGCTTAAGCGCGCCCGCAAAAAGCCTCTGCATTACCGCCCGCTGGAGGTTTACCTCGCCGAGCGCAACCGCAGGTGACGATGCATCGCGTCCTGGTTGAACGCGCCGCCGAAAAAGACTTGGTGCGTCTCTCATCCGAGATGCACGACCGCGTTATCGCGGCGATTCAAACCCTCGCGGACAATCCGCGCCCGCCCGGTTGCCGCAGACTGGCTGGCAGCAAGAGCGACTGGCGAATCCGCGTTGGGGACTATCGTGTGGTGTACGAAATTGCCGACGAGATCCGGGTTGTGCGCGTCAACCGCGTCCGCCATCGCCGCGAAGTTTATCGCTGACGGATCGAGGCATCCCCCAATCTTCCACCATCGGGCGCGATAGGACTGCATATTCATTGGCGCGGGCGGGCCGAAGCCCGCCCGCGCCTCCGATTTGACCTCTGGCCGGAACCTACGGCTGCACCAGGCGGTAGAAGGTTCTCTCCAGTGTTACCGGGAAGTAGATGCGGAACTGGCCTTCCGAGGCGAGGGGGGCCTCCGGCACCGTGGTCCAGCTTTCCGGGTCCGAAATGTCCGTCGTGGATTGGAGGACGTAGCCGGCGGGCAGGCTCGGCCACGCCACTTCAACCACGTTGCGCACCGTCAGTTCCGGCGTCTCGGGGTCCACGCCCGGAATGACCCGGAAGTCGAGATCCTCGGGTGCCACCTGACCGTTGGTGATGCGCAGCCGGTCCAGCTTGCCCACATAGGGCAGGCCCCCCGTCGGCTCGCTGCCGATGAAGAATTCTTCCGCAGTCCGCACCCCGATCAACACGCCACCCGTGTAGGGCACGGTCTGGCCGAGCAGGCCGTCCACATAGAACCGGAATTCCGTTCCGGCCTCGTGCACGACGGCGATATGGTGCCAGCCGCCGTCGTCCGGGATCACCGCCGTGGACGGCTGGTCGAGGATACCCAGCGTGGTCACAAAGACCCGCCGGTCCAGAATGGAGAACGACAGGGCGCCTCCGGGTCCGTTGCTGAAGAACAGGACGGCCCGCGAGGTCTGCGGACCAAACTTCACCCACGCCTGCACGGTGAAGTCGCCGGTGTCGAGGCTGATGGCCATGTTCGGATCCGGCACCACGACCCGGCGTCCGGCCGAGGTGAAATCCATCGAAAAATCCCCGGGACTACCCGTCGGGCTGTCCGGCGAGAACACCGGAGCCGTGCTGGACGCGAAATATTCTTCGGAGGTGATGGCCGGGCGGGAGGGCGATGTTGCGCTCTGGAACGGCGGCGCCGTTTCGTTGAAATCGTAGGCGACCAGCGTTGCGGCGAGGACGGGCTTGGGTGTCGCGGCCACGCTGTCCAGTTCCTCCGCCGTCAACAACGCCTTGTGCACTCTCACACGGTCCAGGGCCGCCACGATGGAGTTGCCCAGTCCTTCGGCGCCAACGCTCAGCAGGTTGTTGGCAAACGCCCGCATGGAGCGCGTTTCCTCGACGTAGGTCGTGGCCCCGTCCAGATGGAATTCGACCCCGACACCGGGCTCGTAAACCGCGGCCACGTGGTGCCACAAGTCGTCCTGCGGCAGAAACAGGCCGCTGTACACGTCCACGATCCCGAACAGGGTCCAGATGATCTGGGTGCTGTCCACGCCGAGCTTGTAGGAGCTGCCGTAGCCGAGGATCCCGTTGTACTGGTCGAAGTCCGAGCCGTCCCACTTCACCCACGCCTCCACGGTGAGCGGTTCGTCCGCCACGGCGAGGACGGGTCCGTCGGCGTCGTTGACGACCAGGAAGCCGGATCCCAGCAGTTGGACCGCGCGGTCGTTGGGCGCACCGGATGGCGATTCCGCGATCACCAGCGGGAGATTCTCGGGATTGGGGCTGACGCCGAGGGTGCCGACGAGGTCATTGACGACGCTCCGGGTGGTGGTGCCCGTGCCTTCGTTGAATTGGAAGTCCGCGAGCGTGGTCTGCGCGCGGACGGTGGACAGGGTGGCCGCGGCCGCCAGCAGCAGGGCGGCGACATGACGGACATGGGGTGGGTTCCATTCTACCGATCTCATGAGTTCAGGATGTGTTTTTATTGCTCCAACGCCTGCGCGCCCGGGGAATCCACGCGGTGAATTCCGGATGCTGGGGGGACGGGGGGGACGGAACGGAGGTCCCCTGCGCAGGCTCCAATGCCCGGGGACTTCCGGAGAGGGCGTGCCGGCACCGCGACGCCTCCGGCGCCAGACCATAATTGGACACCGGAAGGGCGGACCGAACTCTGATTCCTCCCGGGACTCTTTACGCCGGAGATCCGGATTGGTGCAATTTCAAACCACGATCATTGGGAGCTTCCGGGGGCGAACGGGTCCGCAAGTCTTGTGAGCTGCCCACGCGGATGGAGATTCTGGAGGAACGCTCATGGCGACCGTCGGGGCAGGGGGAGGCGTCCCTGGAGGCGGCGCAGGTCGTCGAGGTCCCCGTCGGGACGCGGCTCCTGGCCCCATGCCTCGAAGCGCTTGGGAGCCCGCCAGCGCCAGGACTCCACATGGCCGTCCACAAAGGACAGGTTGCCGCCCTGCCGGTGGCGATCGGCGGGCTGGTCAATCCACCGGCTGCCGTAGTAGCCGCCGTCGTCCTGCGTGATGCCGAAGGTCGCGTCCATGATGCCGTCTTCATGGGTGTCAATGTAGGCAAACACCGCCGCCGGCGACGGGCGCGAGGCCTCGGCGACGGTCCGCGCCGCATTCCATTCCAGCTCGCAATTCAGCCACACGCTCAGGTTGTAACTGCGCGTACGGGGGACGGGATGCCCCCGCTCCGGGCTCTGGATCCGTGAGGGATCCGCCGGGCAGCGGAATACCCCGACCGTACCGAGGTAGGGGTGGAGCACCCCGGACCGGAGCAGGTCGGGAGTGGTGTCGCGGGTGACGTCGCCGGGCGCCCAAGAGAGATTGGTCAGGGACGGTGCGTTGGTGTTGCCGACAATGTAGGTGAAGTTGTTTGGGGGCAGGCTGTCGGCGTGGTCGTGCGCATAGGCGAGCGAGGCCAGCTGCAGCTGGCGGAGATTGTTGACGCAGGAGGCCGACAGCCCCGACTGGCGGGCCCGCGCGAGGGCTGGCAACAGAAGCCCGGCGAGCAGCGCGATGACGGCAATGACCACGAGGAGCTCCGTGAGGGTGAAGCCGTGCCGGGGCGACAGCCCGGCCCGCGTCGGGACCCGCTGCCGCGGCGGGAACGGAAACGTGACGCCACCGGCCATTCAGATGGAGTCTGGCAAGAAATGCGGTCCGCGCCACCTTGGATCATGACCCGGCTCGTGTTCCGATGTCCAAAGCTCCTCCCCGTATCGCCGCAGACCGCATTCACCTTCCACCTGGAGCCCGGGAACCTGGTGCGGATTTCGCCGTCCTGGATCCGGGTCCACCGGGTCGAGGCCCCGGCGGTGTTGCATCCCGGGGCCCGGGTCGAAGTCCGGGTGCGTGCATTTGGGCTCCTGCCGCAGCGCTGGCTGGTTGAGATCGCGGTGCTGCAGCCGCCCGATGTGCTGGTGGATGTGGCCTTGCAGGGGCCCTACCGGCGGTGGCGTCACACCCACCGGTTTCGGTCCGTCCCCGGTGGCACGGAGATGACCGACGAGATCGAGTATGAACTGCCCGGGGGCTGGTTGGGGCGGCTGGTGGATCCCGTGTTCCACCGTCCGGTCCTCCGGGCCCTGTTTCGCGAGCGACACGCGCGGACCGCCCGGCTGCTGGGTGGCGGGTGACTTTCGCTGGTGAAACGGGCGGCGGATTTCGTCACCCTCCGGCCGCTCGCTATGCCTTCCAAAGTCGCCCCCGTTCCCACGCCGCCGCAGGGTTGCCCCCGGGTCTTCCGGAAACTGATGGCCGCCAATCGTTCCGAGATTGCGGTGCGCATTTTCCGGGCCGGCACCGAGCTCGGCCTGCGGACCGTGGCGGTGTATGCGCAGGAGGACCGGTTCTGCATCCATCGCTTCAAGGCCGATGAATCCTACCTGGTCGGCGAGGGCAAGGGGCCGGTGGCCGCCTATCTCGACATCGAGGGCATCGTCGCCCTGGCCCGGGAGACCGGGGCGGACGCCATCCACCCCGGGTACGGGTTTCTCAGTGAGAATCCGGAGTTCGCCCGGGCCTGTGCCCGCGCCGGCATCACGTTTGTCGGGCCGCGTCCGGAGCTGCTCGACATGATGGGGGACAAGACCGCGGCGCGGGCCGTGGCCCAGCGGATTCGCGTCCCGGTGCTGCCGGGCACCGACGAGCCGATCAGCGATCGTGACGTCGCCATGAAGACCGCGCGACGGATCGGCTTCCCGCTCATCATCAAGGCGGCGTTCGGCGGCGGCGGCCGCGGGATGCGGGTGGTGCGGCGGGAGGCGGATCTGGGATCCCTGCTGGACGAGGCGCAGGGGGAGGCGGGACGCGCCTTCGGGAATCCGGCCGTTTTTCTGGAGAAGTACATCCCGCGGGCCAAGCACATCGAGGTGCAGATCCTCGGGGACCAGCATGGCAACGTGCTCCATCTCTACGAGCGCGACTGCTCGGTGCAGCGACGGCACCAGAAGGTGGTCGAGGTGGCCCCGTCCCACGGGTTGCCGGGGGAGGTGGTGCAGGAGTTGTGTGCGGCGGCGGCCCGCATTGCCCGTGAGATCCGCTACGACAATGCCGGCACGATTGAGTTCCTCTACGACCTCGACCGGCACGAATGGTTTTTCATCGAGATGAACCCGCGAATCCAGGTCGAGCACACGGTCACCGAAGTGGTCACCGGGCTGGATCTGGTCCGCGCACAGATCCTCATCGCGCAGGGGCATGCCCTCCATTCCCCCGAGGTCGGGATGCCGCCCCAGGACCAGATCGCCCGCAACGGCTACGCGATTCAGTGCCGGGTGACCACCGAGGATCCCGAAAACCGGTTCACCCCTGATTACGGCAAGCTGCTGGCCTACCGGTCTCCGGGGGGCTTTGGCATCCGGCTCGACGGCGGGATGGGCTACTCGGGCGCGGTCATCACACCGTTTTACGACTCCATGCTGGTGAAGGTCATCGCCAGCGGCCAGACCTACGCCATCGCGCTGGACCGCATGGGGCGGGCGCTGTCGGAGTTCCGGATCCGCGGGGTCAAGACCAACATCCCGTTCCTCGAGAACGTGATCCGGCATCCGGAATTCCGCACCGGACAGGCGACCACCACGCTCATTGATACCTCGCCGGAGCTCTTCACGTTCCGGCCGCGGCGGGATCGCGCGACGAAGCTGCTCAACTTCCTGGGCAACGTGATTGTGAACGGCAATCCGCAGGCCAAGGGCTACCGGCCTGCCCGGTCGTTTGATCCACCGGTGGTGCCGGGCCCCGGGGTCGGCCCGGTGCCCAAGGGGACCCGCGATCTGCTGCGGGAGCAGGGGCCGCGGGCGTTTGCGGACTGGATCCTCAAGCAGCGCCGGCTGCTGGTGACGGACACCACATTCCGGGATGCCCACCAGTCGCTGCTCGCCACCCGGGTGCGCGCGTATGACATGCTGGCCTGTGCCGATGCGCTCGCGCGGCGATTGGGCGACTCCCGGACGGGGTTGTTTTCGCTCGAGCTTTGGGGCGGGGCGACGTTCGACACGGCGATGCGGTTTTTAAATGAGGACCCGTGGGACCGGCTGCGGCAGCTCCGGACCCGGATTCCCAACATCTGCTTCCAGATGCTCTTCCGCGGTTCCAATGCCGTGGGCTACTCGAACTATCCGGACCACGTCGTTGCCGGATTCGTCCGCCACGCCGCGGCCTCGGGCATGGATATCTTCAGGATTTTCGATTCCCTGAACTACCTGCCGAACCTGAGGGTGGCGATGGAGGCGGTGCAGGAGACCCATGCGTTGTGCGAGGGGACCTTGTGCTACACGGGGGACATCCTGGATCCGCAGCGGGACAAGTATCCGCTGAAATATTACGTCGGCCTGGCCCGGGAGCTGGAGCGTATGGGGGCCCATTTGATTGCGATCAAGGACATGGCCGGGCTGTGCCGCCCGTACGCGGCGCAGAAGCTGGTCCGGGCACTGAAGGAGGCGGTTGGCATTCCCGTTCACTTTCACACCCACGACACCAGCGGCGTCAATGCCGGCAGCGTGCTTCGCGCCTGCGATGCGGGAGTGGACATCGCGGACCTGGCGCTGGCGGCGATGTCGGGCAGCACGTCGCAGCCCAATCTCAATTCCGTCGTTGCGGCCCTGCAGCACACGCCGCGGGACACGCGGCTGGACCTCGCCGCGCTGAACGAATTTTCCGACTATTGGGAACGGGTCCGTGAATTCTACGCGCCATTCGACACGGCGCCGCGGACCGGGAGCGCCGAGGTGTATCTGCATGAGATGCCCGGCGGGCAGTACACCAACCTGAAGGAGCAGGCGGCCAGCATGGGTGTGTCGCACCGTTGGCCGGAAATTGCCCGCACCTATGCCGAGGTGAACGCCCTGCTGGGCGACCTCGTCAAGGTCACCCCGTCCAGCAAGGTGGTGGGCGACCTGGCCTTGTTCCTGTTCAGCCGGGGCATCCGTCCCGCGGACGTGGTCAATCTGGAGCCCGGGACCACGGGCTTTCCGGAGAGCGTGGTGGACATGCTGAGCGGCGGGCTTGGCTGGCCCGACGGTGGCTTTCCGGAGACGGTGCAGCGGGTCGTGCTGGGGGACCGGAAGTTTCGGGAGGCGCAGGCGGCGTATCGCGAGGGTCGGGCCGGAAACCGCGCTCCGGTCGTGAACCTGAAGAAGTTGCGCGAGGACCTGGGCGAGAAGCTCAAGCGGGAGGTGACCGACGACGATCTGTATTCGCATCTCATGTACCCGCAGGTGTTCGCCGAATTCGCGCGGCACGAGCGGGAGTTCAGTGACGTAAGCGTCCTCCCCACCCCGGCCTTCTTCTACGGGCTGCGTCCGGGCGAGGAGATCAGCGTCGCCATCGAGGCGGGCAAGACCCTGATCATCCGGTTGGTGAACGTCGGGGAACCGGACAAGGACGGCCGCCGCACTGTGACCTACGAATTGAACGGCATCACCCGCGAGGCCCACATCACCGACCGCCGGGTGAGCCCGCAGATGAAGGCGCGTGCCAAGGCCGATCTCGCCGATCCCCTGCAGATCGGTGCGCCCATTCCGGGGCTGGTGGCCACCATCGCGGTGTCGGTCGGACAGAAGGTTTCCCGCGGAGACCGGCTGCTCATGATGGAGGCGATGAAGATGCAGACCACCGTGGCGGCGCCGGCCGACGGCGTTGTGGCGGAGTTGCTGTGCGCCGTGGGCGACACGGTGGCGAGCAAGGACCTGCTGGTCCGGTTGCGGGCCTGACCGGCCCGCGGCACCGCTACACCTTCTCGACCCGGACCCGGCCGAGCAGTCCGGCGGGACGGAAGAGCAGGATCAGGATCAGGATGGCGAAAGCGATGGCGTCGCGGAGCGTGGAGGCCCGGGTGCCGGAAACGAAGGTTTCCACCAGACCGATCAGCAGGCCGCCAAGGGCGGCGCCCGGCAGGTTGCCGATGCCGCCGAGCACCGCGGCGACGAAGGCCTTGAGCCCGGGCAGGGTGCCCATCAGAGGGTCAATGCTCGGGTAGTTCATCGCGTACAGGATGCCTCCCGCGCCCGCCAGGGCCGATCCAAGGGCGAAGGTGAAGGAGATGACGCGGTCGTTGTTGATGCCCACAAGCGACGCGGCGGTCGCATTGAAGGACAGCGCCCGCATGGCGGTGCCGGTACGGGTGTGATGGACGATGAAGTGGAGTCCTGCGACGAGGACCAGGGCGACGAGCAGGACGATCAGCTGGTCGCTGGAGATGGTGAGCCCGGCGAACTGCACCTGGGTCCCCGGAAACAAGCGCGGAAAAGCCCTGGGGTTGGCGCCGAACACCTTCTGCCCGACGTTCTGCAGGAAGAGCGACATGCCGATCGCCGTGATGAGCACCGTGAGGGTGGAGCGTCCGCGCAGGGGCCGGTAGGCCACCTTTTCAATCGTGACGCCCAGCAGAGCGCATCCGGCCATGGCACCGGCCAGCACCAGCAACCCGCCGCCGATCCCGCCCGCGCCCACCCTCGGGGCCAGGTAAAACCCCAGGTAGGCCCCGACCATGAACACGTCGCTGTGGGCGAAATTGATGAAGCGGAGCACCCCGTAAACCATGGTATACCCGAGCGCGATCAGGGCGTAGATCGCACCGAGGGAAATCCCGTTGAGGATCTGCTGGAGCAGTTCGGTCACGCGCAGACGCTCCGACACTCGACATCCGCCGCCGCGAAAAACGGGGCCGGATCGGCTCCGGTGACCCCGGCGGCAACCGGGAACGGTGTGGGCGGGGTCACGGCTGGATGGTCTCCACGTACTGAAAACGGCCGTCCCGGACGGTGATGATCACCGCACTCTTGGACGCGTTGCGTTGCGCGTCGAGGGTGGTCAGGCCCGTGACACATGGGAAATCCTTCGTGGCGGCCAGGGCGTCGCGGATTTTTGCCGGTTCGGTGCTCCCGGCGCGGCGGATGGCATCGGCAAGCACCATGGCGGAGTCATAGCCGAGGGCCGCCATCGCGTCGGGCACCTGGCCGTCGTAGCGCGCCCGGAAGGCCTTCACGAATTCCTGGACACGCGGGTCGTCCGCCTCGGAGGAGTAGTGGGTGCTGTAGTAGGTGTTTTCGAGGGCTGGCCCGGCAATCTGGAGGAGCTCGGGAGCCTCCCAGCCGTCGCCGCCGAAGATGGGCACATTCAATCCCAGTTGGCGGGCCTGGGTGACGATCAATCCGGCTTCGGTGTAGTACCCGGGCACGAAGACGGCGTCGGGTGCGGCCGCCTTGATGGCCGTGAGCTGGGCCCGGAAGTCCTTGTCCTTGCTGGAGTACTTCTGCTCGGCAATCACCTCGCCGCCCGCGGCCAGAAAGGCCTTCTGAAAATATTCGGCGAGCCCGGTGCTGTACGGGGCCGAGACATCGGAAAGCACCGCCACCCTGCGAGCCTTCAGGGTGCGACGGGCGAAGTCGGCCAGCAGGCTGCCCTGGAACGGATCAATGAAGCAGACCCGGAAGATGTGATCGCCCACCTCGGTGACCCTTGGATTGGTGGAGGATGGAGACACCATCGGGATGCCCGCCGCCTGGCAGATCGGGGCCGCCTCCAGGGAGCGTCCGGAGGCGACTTCTCCCAGCACCGCCACCACCTGGTCCCGGTTCATCAGTTTCTTGACGATGGTTGCCGATTCGCCCTGCCGGGATTGGTTGTCCTCGGTGATCAGTTCCAGCGGGCGGCCGAGAACGCCGCCGTCGCGGTTGATCTGTTCAATGGCCAGCACGGTGCCGTTGTGGGAGGCGGTTCCAAAGGCGGCCTCGCCGCCGGTCAGGGAGGCGAATTCGCCGATCTTGATGGGGCCGTCCGAGGGGTCCCCATCGGGCTTGCATCCGGTCACCAGGAGGACCGCCACGAGGAGGCCGGCCAGGAAGGGGCGACGCGGGAGTTCATTGACGCACATCATGGAGAGAGAGGAAGAACTTGACGGCGCCCGTGTGACGCCGAGGACCGGGCGACGCTAGGGGGATGCCTCCATGAGGAAAAGGCGTTTGTTCGCCCCGGGAATCCGCCTGGCCAATCACCGATGTGACGACCGGATGGACCCGCACTGTTTCGCAGACGTGCCGGCCGGCCCCCGGGATGGGTGCGGGGCCAAGCGGCGGATTGCGTCCGCCTGGCGTCGGGAGGTACGGTCTCCTCGCGGCGTGAATTCCGCGGTGATCGTCCTCGGAAGGCCGGGCACAACGACCGAAGGCTGCGGACGGTGAGTTGCCACCGGTCCATCGCGGGCCCATAGCTCAACGGTCAGAGCAGGGGACTCATAATCCCTTGGTTACAGGTTCGAATCCTGTTGGGCCCACCCCCCGAACTCCTCTCCGCCGTCCCCGCCCGCCGGCCGTCGGGGACCTGGCCACATTTCGATCGCGAAATCGTCCGAACTTCGCGTCAATACGTGTCCTGTCTGTCATCATGGAGATTCCGAAGGCCTACGAGCCGCAATCTGTTGAGGCGAAATGGTACGCGTTCTGGGAGCAGCATGGCTGCTTCACGGCCGACCCGGCCCGGGTGTCCGCACGCCGGCCAGCCTACTCCATCGTCATCCCGCCCCCCAACGTGACCGGGGTGCTGACGCTGGGGCATGTGTTGAACAACACGATTCAGGATATCCTGGCTCGCAAGGCCCGCATGGAGGGCCGCGAGGTCCTCTGGTTGCCGGGGACGGATCACGCCGGCATCGCCACGCAAAACGTGGTGGAGAAGTCCCTCAAGAAGTCCGGTGAAATCCGGCACCGTGACGATCTCGGGCGCGACGCCCTCGTGGCGAAAATCGGGGAGTGGAAGGAGACCTACGGTGGCATCATTCTCAAGCAGTTGCGCGCCCTCGGAGCCTCGTGTGACTGGACCCGAACCCGGTTCACCATGGATCCCGAGTACTCCCGGTGCGTCCAGCGGGTGTTTGTGGATCTTTACCGCAAGGGCCTGATTTACCGGGGGAAACGGATGGTCAACTGGTGCCCGGCCTCCCTGACGGCGCTGTCGGACGAAGAAGTCGTCATGAAGGAACAGAAGGGTTTCCTGTACCATGTCCGCGTCGAGGTGGTCGGGGAACCCGGTACGTACCTGACCTTTGCCACGACCCGCCCGGAAACGATCCCGGCCGACGCCGCGGTGGCGGTCCATCCGAAGGATCCACGGTACCAGCACCTCATCGGGAAACAGGTGTATCGCGCCCTGCCCCTCGAGGCCTCCCGGGAGCAGCGGGTGATCCCCATCATCGCTGACGACCACGTGGCCTTCGATTTCGGCACCGGGGTGCTCAAGGTGACGCCGGCGCACGACAAGGCGGATTTTGATATCGGCCTGAGGCACCGGCTGCCGGTTGTGGATGTGTTGACCCCCGACGGCCGGATGAGCGCAGCGGCGGGGGCGGATCTTGCCGGTCTGGACCGTTTCGCGGCGCGTGCGCGCGCGGCGGAACTCCTTGAGGCGGCCGGCGCGCTGGAAAAGGCCGAGCCGTACGTCAACCATGTGGGCTTCAGCGAGCGTGCCGATGTGCCCATCGAGCCGCGGCTCAGTGAGCAATGGTTCCTGAAGTACCCGGCCGTGGAACAGGCCCGGGCGTGCGTGGCACCGGCGGAGCCGAACCCGGACTCCGGGGCCGAAGGCTTCGGGATGCGTTTCTTCCCGGATCGGTGGGCCAAGGTGTACGACCACTGGATGGGCGGCATCCAGGACTGGTGCATCAGCCGGCAATTGTGGTGGGGACACCGGATCCCGGTGTGGTACCGGGTCGCCCCGGATTCCGGGGTGACCGGGCAGGGGACCTCCGGAGACGAGATGCCGCTGCGGCCCGTCGAGGAGCGGTGCCAGGTGGAATGCCCGGGAGACGGCTGGATCCAGGATCCCGACGTGCTCGACACCTGGTTCAGTTCCTGGCTATGGCCGTTCGCCACCCTGGGCTGGACGGGCGATCCGGACACCGATTCCGGGAACGCAACGCTGAAGGCCTTCTACCCGACGACGGACCTCGTCACCGCACCGGACATCATCTTCTTCTGGGTCGCCCGGATGATCATGGCGGGCTACGAGTACATGGGCGAGGCACCTTTCCGGAACGTCTATTTCACCGGGATCATCCGCGACAAACAGGGCCGGAAGATGTCCAAATCGCTGGGCAACTCACCCGACCCGCTCGACTTGATTGCCGCGTACGGAGCCGACGCCCTCCGGTTTGGCGTGATGCGGTCCGCGCCGCTGGGTCAGGACATCCGGTTCGACGAGAAGTCCGTCGAACTGGGCCGGAACTTCTGCAACAAGCTGTGGAATGCGTGCCGGTTTCGTCAGATGGCCGGCAGCACTGCGGATCCCGGCGGTGAGATCGTCCCCGAGCGGTTGACCAACGATGACCGGTGGATCCTGCTCCGGCTGGACCAGGCGATCGGGGAGGTCCACCAGGCGTTTACGAGCTACCGGTTTAACGAGGCCACCGCGACCCTGTACCGATTCTTCTGGAGCGAGTATTGCGATTGGTATGTCGAGGCGTCCAAGGCGGCGCTTCAGGGCGGCAACCCGGCGCTTCGGGCGAACAAACTGGCGGTGATGGACTTTGTCCTCGGGCACCTGCTCCGGCTCTTCCATCCGTTCCTGCCGTTCATCACGGAGGAGCTGTGGCATGCCTTGGGATTTTCCCGCGACCTGCCGGCAGACCAGGGGGGGCTCACGCTGATGACTGCGCCATGGCCGCGTCGGCTGAGCGATGCGGAGAAGGACTACTTCGGCCTGGACGAGGCGGCCGACCGGGTTGCGCAGGCCACTTACGATCTGGTCACGCTTGGGCGAAGCCTGCGGCTGGACGCGCGGGTGGATGGGGCGAAGAAGGTGCGCTTCGTGCTGAGACCGTCCGGAGTTCCCCAACCCGGGCAACTGGACGTCCTGAAGACGCTGCTGAATGCCGAAACCCTGGGGGTCGAACCCTCGTATGCGCCGCCAAAGGGCACCCCGATGGCGTCCAATGCCCTTGGGGAGCTCTTCCTGCCCCTGGAAGGCCTGATGGATGTCGCAGCCGAACGGATGCGATTGACCCGGGAGCACGACCGGATCGTCGGTGAAATTGCCAAAGTGGAGGCCAAACTTTGCAATCCAGCCTTCACCCAAAAGGTTCCCGCGGCGGTCTTGGACGAGCACCGCCAGCGCCTGGCCGACTGGGAGTCCAAGCGTCAGGCCGTGCGGTCCGCGCTCGGAAACCTTCCCGGGTGAGCCGGATCACCGGGTCAATAATCAGGTGAAACCGGACTTCCGGATTGAGACTGGCAAAAATTCTGCTTGCGAACGGTTTGGTCATCTTTGAGGCTCCTGAAAACGAGCAATTCCAGTTCACAGCACCCGCTCACCATGAATTCGACCCGCAACCTGATGGGGCTTGCCAGCCTGACCGTTCTTACGGCTGGTTCCGCCTCCGCCGCCGTGTTTTGGAATCCCAGCGGCAATTGGAGCGACGGGGGCAGTGTGGTCGCCATTGGCACGCCTTTTTCCGTGGGCGATGCCGCGGTGACCATCCGGTCGCTTGGGATTTTCGACATGGATGAAGACGGCCTCGAATATGCCGAGCAGGTTGGCATCTTTACGACGGACAAGACGCTGCTGGGAAGCGTCGAAATCAAGGCGGGCACGGCTTCGCCCCTGCGTGACGGCACCCGCTGGGAAGATCTCACCATTGCGATCAATCTCAATCCCAACACCGAATATGTCCTTGCGTGGACGGTCCGGCAGAACGGGGTGCCGATCAACGTCGCCCAGCCGGGATACGTGTTCGTTGATCCCCTCTTCAATCTTGCCGGGACGGGGTTCACCTACACGGAAACCGGTGTCGAAGGGTTGAACTTCCCGAACCAGGGCCAGCGGTCGGTCGGCCTGTATGCGTTCGGCGGCAACATGGAGCTCGTTCCCGAGCCGGTGACGTCAGGGTTGGTTGCGGGCGCAGGCTTGGTGGGTTTTGCTGTGTGGCGTCAGCGCCGCAACCGCAATCGGCGGGGTTGAGTGGGGCGTCAGCCCGGGAATGTGCCGGGGGCAACCGGGTGCGGGGTGGAACGGTATCCGTGTGGCATCCCCGGCGGCGTTCTCAGGCCTGTCATCCGCCGCTTGGGCCTTCCCACCCATTGGGTTTTGAGTGAACGCGGTGTGCCCCCCTGACAAAAGGGGGTCATGAATTGCGTGCGAGCGTGTCCCGGGACTACGTTGCGCTTGTGAACCTCGAAGACAGCCTCGGTGACATCCTTCGCAAGGCGCGACTCTCCAATCAGGTGGGATCCGCGGAGGCCGCAGCAGCCGCAGGGTTGGCTACGGACGCCTACGAGCAGATGGAGGCCACCGGAACGGCAGCGTCCGGGACACGCTTCGAGCCGCTGGCAGCGTTGCTCACCCTCTCCGGTCCGCGGCTGGAGGGGATTGCGCATGGCTGGAGGCCGGAGCCGGTGGACCTGTCGCAATGGCAGGGCCTCGAGGTGATCACCACCGAGGGCGATGGGATGACCGTGAATGCCTTCCTCGCCTGGGATCCGGGGACGCACGCGGCTGCCTTGTTTGACACCGGGTTCGAGGACGCTCCGATCGTCGAACTCATTGCCCGCCACCAGCTTCATCTTCAACAAGTCTTCATCACCCACGCGCACGGAGATCACGTGGCCGCGCTGGCACCGCTGCGGGAGCGGTATCCGGCCGCCCGGGTCCACAGCGGGTCGTCACGCGCACCCGCCGACCAACGTCTCACTGACGGGGCCAAGTACGCCGTCGGCTCGCTGCAGGTGACGCACCGGGCGACCCCGGGTCACGCCGAGGATGGCGTGACCTACGTGGTCACCGGGTGGGGCGGTGGCGCGCCTTCGGTCGCGGTGGTTGGCGACGCCATTTTTGCGGGTTCGATGGGAGGGGCGCGGGAGCAACTCCCGCTTGCGCGACGGCGGGTTCGTGAGATGATCCTTTCGATGGCCGAAGCAACGTTGATCTGTCCGGGCCACGGCCCGCTGACCACGGTCGGCCAGGAAAAACTCCACAATCCCTGGTTCCCATGAACACGAAATGCGGCCACTTGATTCGGTGTTTCCCCCTTGTGGCCGGTTGCTGGGTCGTGGATTCGCTGTTGGCCGGGGACCCCCCGCCTGCGGCGGTCGCGGTCACCAATCACGTGGAGGCGGTCGAGCCGCTGCTGGAGCCAACGGCGCCACCCACGACCTCTCCGTCAATCTCCGCAGTCCTCTCAGCCCCCGTTCAACTCCCGGAGCCCCCTGCGTCCGAGGCGACCGCCGCCGCACCATTTTCGCCGATTGAAGTCCCCCCGTCCCTGACGACATCGTTTGGATTGAGTCTCCCGGAGACCCCCGGATTGGATGGCGACGCCGAGACGCAGCGTCGGCTCGAATCGCCCACGCCGATGGAGCAGATTGAGCGTCATGGCGCCTTGGGGTTTGTGTTCCGGGAGCCGGAGCCGCAAAATTTTGTGGACCTGATCAGCCCGCTGGCTCCCGAGGATTTCGGGCCGAGCGAACGGGAGATCTTCAACCGGGACCCAACTCTGAAGCCCGGTGCGACCCTCCCCCGCTCGTTCTACCGGGACCTCATCAACCACGAGCCGGTGCTCAGCTTGTTCAACTGGTCCTGGTAGGCGCCGGTTGGCGCGTCACCGGGGGTCGGGTTTGTTGGGCCTCCTGACGCGGGCGGATCAAGGGGCCTCTTCGGCCCGCCGGGAGAGGGTCTGCGATTGTGGGCCTGCTCGAGGGTGTCCATCACGGTAGGGTGAGGCTCCTGCCGAACCGTTCCCGCAACCGCAAGTCGGGCCTGCGGGGACTCCACGCGCGGATAGGGGGCCCCACCGGTGGTGGTGGTGGGTGATGTGGCAGGGTGCGTCAGGGTGTGGCTCCTGCCTGCTGGTGGGGGGGGTACGAGGCTCCTGCCGAGCCGTGCGGACAACATGGGGGTTTGGCCTGTGGGGACTTCATGCGCCGACGGCTTCGGTGGATCTTCGATGGGTGAGCTCCACCGGGGGTGCGGTGGGCGTCCTGGTGGGTGTCGGATTGGCGGCCGCAAACACCACCTCGCGCGAATTGTTTCAACTTTCCGCCACGTTTTTCTTGAATTCGCGTCGGCCCTTTTCAATTCTCTGGGCATCGCCTCGTGATTTGTCCCCGTAACGACCCGTGGGATTTTGCGTGGCATCACACAAAACACTCGAATGAAACACAAATTCCAACAGCAGTTGTGCCGGCCCACCGCCGGCGCCTTTGCGACTTGGAGTCGTTCGCGGAAGCGGAGCGCGGGGCCCATGCAATGGCTCGCGGCATCCACTGCGCTGACGGCTCTTGTCGGGATCACGTCGGCGCGAGCGGCCGATGTGCTCTTCAACTTCGATGCCGGCCAGCCCGCCGGTGTGGAGATCGCGGGCAACAATGACCAGATGTTTGTGCCGGCCGGCGGTAATCCCAATGGGTTCATGGCACTGACCTACCCGGTGAACAGTCAAACGGGGATCGTGGTGTTTGAGGATACCGACCCGGGTAAGGTCGTCACCGGCTTCTCGTTCTCGTGCGACTTGCGGACGGGCAACAGCACGGGCGATCGGGCCGCCGACGGCTTCAGCATCAGCTTTGCCAGAAATGGAGATCCGTTCCTGACGAGCCTCTCGGACAGTGACTTGGCCGGTGGTGACGTCGGCTCCGCGACCGGCTGTTGCGCCGAGACCGGAACAATTACGGGAATCTCAGTGTCCTTCGACACGTGGTCCGGCAACACTTTCCGTAACGATCCCGGAGATTCGACAGACATCGAGGGAATCATCGTTCGCGTAGATGACGTTACCGTTCAAAAAGTAGGCCTGCTGACCCGCCATGGTACGGCCGACGACACTACTAGTCTCCAAACCGGACCCCGTGATGCAGCCTATTGGGCCGATGGGGGAGACCCATACGATCCCGCGTCGTGGGCCACGCTAGCGTGGAGGCCGTTCACGATTGACCTGACATCCGAGGGGCGTTTGACCGTGACTTGGAAAGGGGCGGACATCCTCCGAGACTACCAGACCACCTACTTCCCGTCCGCGGGTCAGTTGGTATTCGCCGGTCGCACCGGCGGTGCCAATGCCCACACGCATGTGGACAACCTGCGACTGGTCACCATCGCACAGGAGGTCAGTGAAGTGCCGGGAGCTCCTGGTAACCTTCGAATCGCTCAGATTGGCTCCCGGCGCGCCAGCATTGCCTGGGATCCGGCAACTGTCGTCGGCGATCCCAACGCCCGGGTGGCCTATGAAGTGGAGCGGAACGGCGTCGTTGTTGCCCCGCTCCTGACCACCACCACTTACGAGGATCGGGGCCTCGCTCCGAACACCAGCTACACCTACCGGGTCCGCGGAAAGAACATCGCGGGTCTGCCAGGTCCCGATGCCAGCATCACCGGAAGCACGGTGGCTGACGTTCCTGGTGTGGGCTTCAGCAAGATCGAACTTTGGTTCAATATTCCGGGTACTTCGGTCGAAGCTGGTCTGTTCGACCCACATTACGCCGATCCGCCCGACAGCATCCGCTACGGGAACGGGTTCAGCTTTGGCGAAACCTCGGGCTTCGGAAACACCTTTGGCGACAACTTCTTCGCCAAGATGACCGGTGTTCTGACGATTCCGGAGGCCGGCGATTACCGCTTCTTCCTCCGTTCGGATGACGCGAGCGCCCTCTACGTCAACACCGCGGGACCGGCGCTTCCGGATCCTCTTGCGACTTTCCCGATTGCCGAAGAGTTCGGATGCTGCGGGGGCTTCGAAGAGGTTGTTGACGGGGTGAGCCCTGACGAAACCAGCGAAGTCATCACATTCACCGCCGGCCAGCGCGTCGGTGTGACGTTCGTGGTCAAGGAAGGCGGCGGCGGCGACTGGGGTCAGGTTGCCATTCGGCGCGAAGGGGATCCCACCCCGGCCGGTCAGTTGACCCCGATCCGTGGCGCCATCATCGAGTCTCCCGTGGACGCGGTCGGTGCCTCAGTGGCCATCACCGATGATCCGGACGATGTGACCACCAGCGCCAATGAATCCGCGACGTTCACGGCGGCGGCGACCGGCTCCTCTCCCTACGGTGGGGACTACGGCAATGCCATCTCCTGGCAGTGGTATGTCAACGACGTGGCCCAGTTGGGAGCCAACGCGGCGACGTTCACGATCCCGGTGGTCTCTGCTGCCCAAAACAACGCCAAGGTCAAAGTAATTGCCGCGGTGGCCGGAGCCTCTGCGACCAGCGCTGAAGCGACTTTGGTTGTCAATCCTGACACCACGCCGCCCTCGGTTCGCCGCTTGGGCGGCGCGGACACGTTCGACTCGGTGACGGTCGTCTTCACCGAACCGGTTGTGGATCCCTCAGCCGTGACGGCGTCCAACTACCAGATTACAGGACTGACCGTGAATTCGGCCACACGGGTCAACGATCGGACGATTCGCCTCGGTACTTCTCGGCAGACTCCGGGGGCAAGCTACGCCGTGACCATTAATGGAGTTCGCGACAACGCCAATCTGGCATCGGCCTTTACCGGCGAGTTCCAGGCGTTCGAGGCGCAGGCTGGGGCCATCGTCTTCAATCTCTGGCTGAATGAGACCGGCGGCTTCGACACCTTCCCTGAGGACCGTCCCCCGGACGAGGTGCGGCTTCTCAGCAGCGCCTACACCGGCTCGGGACTCTATGACAACTACTTCGGCCAGTTGAAGATGCTCTTCACCCCGGAAGTGACGGGGGACTATGTCTTCTTCATCGCCACCGACGATCACGGTGAGCTGTACCTGAGCACCGACGCAGATCCCGCGAACAAGAAGCGGATTGCCGAGGAGCCGTCCTGGAGCGATCCGCGGCTTTGGAATGGAAACGGCGTGGATGCGAACACAGGAACCCGCGGCGACGCCCCATTCCGGACGAATCGCTCGGATGAGTATCAAGACACCGAGTGGGCGTCCGGCCCTGGTGGTGCGATTCGCCTGACTCAGGGAACGTCGTATTACCTCGAACTCCTCTACAAGGAGGGCGGCGGTGGTGACCATGGGGCCATTGCGGTCAAGCTCGCCAGTGAGGCGGATCCTGCAAACGGGCAGGGTGAACTCGGCGGCAGCCGTGTGAGTTGGTACATTGACCCGAATGTGGTGGCGCCGATCATCACCCAGCGTCCTTCGGGCGTGAATGTGGCTCCGGGTGCGGCCTTCACCCTCACGGTTGGCGCTGAATCGGCGCTTCCCATGACCTACCAGTGGTACCAGAACAAGCGCCCGGTCGCGGGTGCCACCAGCGCTTCCTACGCGGTCGCGAGCGCCACGGTCGGTCACATTGGCGACTACTACGTGGTGGTCTCCAATGAGAATGGATCGGTCTCCACGTTCCCGGATGATGATGTGCGGGTAACCCTCACCGGCGCGTTCGTCATTGAGGCGGAGGACTACAATTATGAAGAAGGCAAGACCTTGGCCGCGGCGAGCGTCATGCCGCTGGTGGCTGACTTGTACATGGGCTTGGACGGTATCCCGGGGATTGACTTCAACAACACTCGCAGTGATATCCCGCCCGATGGCAATGATGGAAACAGTTATCGCAACGGATGGGTGGATGGCGACGGTAACGTTCAGCCCTCTCCTCCGGGTCAAGGCGGTAACCTTGATGTGATCATTGACAACGGCAATGGCAACACCGTGCGTCCGGACTTCACGCTGGCCAACAACTACAAGATTGGTTGGGGCGGTACGGGGAACTGGTGGAACTACACCCGCACCTTCGAAGCCGGCTCATACAGCGCCGTGTTCGTCGGTTCGCGCGACGGTCGGGCTGCCAACGCGATGGGGCGGACGCTGGAACTGGTGACTGGCGACATTACCCAACCGGATCAGACCACCACCGTTCTTGCCGAACTGACGGCGGACGGCACCGGTGCGTGGAGCTCGAATGACTTCATTCCGTTCCGTTCTGTTGGTGGTTCGGACGTTGCCGTGTTCGACCTCGGCGGCACCCAGACGCTGCGGTTGCGCATCAGTTCGGGTGACGGCGACAACGACGCGGTTCTGCTCTACCGGCAGACGGGTGTCGTGGCACCGCCGGTGATTACCGGAATCGTGGTCAACGCCGACGGTACGGTGACCATCTCCTGGACGGGTGGAGGTCAGCTCGAAGCGTCCTCGACACTTGGCGGCACCTACGCCCCGGTTCCGGGTGCGACAGGCGGTTCGTACATCTGGACGCCCGGACCGACCGACAACGAGATCTTTGCCCGAGTCAGGAACTGACCTGACTTAAGCGAAAGACCCATCAGGCGGGGCTGGAGGCGACTCCAGCCCCGCTTTTTTGTTTGATACAGGGAGGGATGATGGAGGTGGTGGTGGGTGGGTGGTGGCGTTGGCGTTGTTGGTGGGGACCCGCTGCCGCGGGTCCGTAAAGTCCCGTCCGCGCCTGGATCGCGGACGGCCTGTGCGTGTGAAGTCACCACCACGCCTGCCGCGACCTGAACGTGTGGAGGCCCCGTGATCCTCGGGCGGCACAGCCTCGGATGGAAATGAGGGCGGCGCGGCTGCACCGCCCCACCCGCTGGACAGGCTCTGGCCAATTTTCTGTTTGCCCTGCCCCGGGGGCCTCATAGCTTCGGCGCCGCAGTTGGCCGATGGTGTAATGGTAACACAGGGGTCTTTGAAGCCCTTATTCATGGTTCGAATCCATGTCGGCCAGCCATTTCCACCGCTCGGTGCGCCGCGTGGAGTTCAGCGGGAGGAAGACGTCGGGTTTTCGATGCGGTTCAACGCGCTCAGGATGGCCTTGATTGAGGCGAGCTCGATGTGGGTGTCCACCCCCGCGCCCCAGCAGCGGCGTCCATCGGCGGCCCTCAGCTGCACGTAGGCGATGGCGCTGGCCTCCTCGCCGGAGCCGAGCGCGTGCTGCTTGAAGTCGGCGACCTCCACCCGCGGCACTCCCGCCTGGGTCAGAGCGTGGATGAAGGCTGCGATCGGCCCGTTGCCACGCCCGGTGAGCGATTGCTCCCGCCCCTGGTGCACCACGCTGGCACGACAGTCGAAGACGCCGTCCACCCCGTCGGCATGGAAATGGATCAGGGACCACGGCGTGCGCCGCTCGACATACTCGCGCCAAAACATCTGCCGCAATTCCTCGGCGGTGACCTCCCGGCCGAGGGCGTCCACCTGGTCGTTCGCGATGGGTCCGAACTCCCGCTGCATGTCCTTGGGCAGGTCCATGCGGAACTCGCTTTCCAACAGGTAGGCCACACCGCCCTTGCCGGACTGGGCGTTGACCCGGATGACCTCGCGGTACTCGCGGCCGATGTCGCCGGGGTCAATGGTGAGGTAGGGAACGTCCCAGTGGGTGCGTCCGCCCGCGCCCCATTCGGCGAGACCCTTTTTGATGGCATCCTGATGCGAGCCGCTGAACGCGGTGAACACCAGTTCGCCGGCATAGGGCTGGCGCGGGGGAATGGTCATGCCGGTGCAGCGCTGGTACACGGTGCGAATGCTATTGAGATCGGAGAACTCCAGTCCCGGATGGATCCCGTGCATGTAGAGGTTCAGCGCCACGGTGACCACGTCGAGATTTCCCGTGCGTTCCCCGTTGCCGAAGAGGGTACCCTCGACGCGGTCCGCGCCGGCCAGCAGTCCGAGCTCGGTTGCCGCCACGCCGGTGCCCCGGTCGTTGTGGGTATGCAGGCTGATGATCAAGGCCTCGCGATCCCGGATGTTGCGGCAGATCCATTCGATCTGATCGGCATACACGTTGGGGGTCGCCACCTCCACGGTATCCGGCAGATTCAGAATCATCCGACGTTCCGGCGTCGGCCGCCATACATCCATCACCGCCTCGGAAATTTCCCGGGCGAACTCCACCTCGGTGGCGCTGAAACTCTCGGGCGAGTATTGGAACAGCACCTCGGTGTCGGGCAGGCGGTCCACCCGGTCGCGGATCCACCGGGCCCCCTGGACGGCAATGGCCTTGATCTCCTCCGGGGATTTGCCGAAGACGACCCGGCGCTGGGCGGGCGAGGTCGAGTTGTAGAGGTGGATGATCACCCGCCTCGCGCCCGCCAGCGACTGGAAGGTGCGCTCGATGAGGTCCTCACGAGCCTGGACCAGGACCTGGACCGTGACGTCCTCGGGAATGTGATCCTTCTCAATCAGGAGCCGGTTGAATGCGAACTCGGTATTCGAGGCGGAAGGGAAACCCACCTCGATTTCCTTGAAGCCGCACCGGACGAGGGTTTGAAACAGTTCCAGCTTCTGGGCGATGTTCATCGGAACGGCGAGGGCCTGGTTGCCGTCGCGGAGATCCACGCTGCACCAGATGGGTGCGCGCTCGAGGACGCGTCCGGGCCACTGCCGGTCGGGCAGGTGAATGGGTGGGAACGGGCGGTATTTTTCGGACGGGTTTTTCAACATGACCTGTTGTCCTGCTGGGGTTGATGCCTCGTGCGTCGTGCCCGGCGGGTGCCCCAAAACGAGAAGGCCCCAACGCCGATGCGCGGCGATGGGGCGAAGATGACTGAAACGGACGTCAACACACCCCGCACGCCGCGCTGCCGGGAAGGCAGGCGCCCGGCACAAGTCCAAGGATGTGTTTGCCGATCACAGTTTCGGGATACAGGCAACGCGACTTCCGGGCAAGGGCATTCCGTGCCCCCCTGTGGTTCAGACGCCGGGGAGAGGAAGTCGGCAGGTTCGTATCGCCTTGAGCTGGGGATGCCCGGGCGCACGGGGACGGAGTGTCGGTTGAACCTATGGAACGGGGTGTCCCTTCGGATGAATGCGTGCGGAGGGTGCCGCTGCCAAGGAGGATGAGCGTCGTAGGGACACGTGGCGACAGCGGCGCGCCGGGGAGTGTCACTGCGACCAAGGACAAGGACCTGTCCCTCTGTCCGGTCCTGTCCCTTGTCCCTTATCCGCTTGTCCGCGGTGGGAGAGCCACCACCACGGTTGACCTGTCCCCATGCAGTGGCCCCCAGCTCGGAGCAGCCCTACCACAACCATTGACCTGTCCCTCTGTCCGCTGTCCTTCTGTCCGCTCCACCCGGCGGGGTGATGTCCGGTGGGGTGAGGCTCTGCCGAACCGTGCGCGTTACCGGAATCTGGGACTGTGGGGCATCCTCATGCGGGCGGCTCCGCGGAGCCCCCAGCGGGGTTGGGAGTTGCTGGGTGACCCGGTGGGCATGGGGATGGTCCGCATCGGCATTTCGCAGTCCGGCAGGCAGTCCGGCTACCGGGGAACTTGGCGTTGACCGGTTGCGGGCCGGCTGCGACACAAGTGTTGAGCTGATGACTTGCTGGAGACATCTGCTGATGGTGCTGTTCGGGACCGCCTTGTTGACGCCGCCTCTGCTCGCGGCGGCGCCTGCTGCGATGTCCCTGGAGGCGGCGCGCCGTCATTGGGCGTTTCAACCGATTCGACGCCCGTCGCCCCCGGCGGTCCGGGATTCCGGACGCCTGCGATCGCCCGTGGATGCGTTTGTCGAATCGGCCCTGGCGGCGCGTGGAGAAACCTTGGCCGCGCCGGCGGCCCCAAGGGACCGGATGCGACGGGTGTATTTCGACCTGACCGGGCTGCCTCCCGAACGTTTGGTGGTCGAGGCTTTCGAACGGGATCCGTCGCCGGAGGCATTCGTCGCCGTGGTGGACCGGTTGCTGGCAAGTCCTCAATACGGGGAGCGGTGGGGGCGTCACTGGCTGGATGTCGCCCGCTATGCCGACACCAAGGATCTGGTGCTGGTGTACGGGCGGGATGCATTGCGTCCCTACGCGTACACTTATCGGGACTATGTGATCCGGGCCTTCAACGAGGACCTCCCGTACGATGAGTTCCTTCGCGACCAGTTGGCGGCGGACCTGGCGACGCCAGCGGTGGCTTCGTGGCGGCTCGCGGCGCTCGGGTTTCTGACGCTGGGGCGCCTCTTCGACAACAATCCCCACGATCAGATTGATGACCAGATTGACACCGTCACCCGTGGATTGCTGGGGCTCACCGTGTCGTGTGCCCGGTGCCACGACCACAAGTATGATGCCATCTCGATCGGGGAGTACTACGGCCTATATGGCGTGTTCGCCTCGACCGAGCGGCCGTATGTGCTGCCACTCATCGAGGATCCGGCGGCCGTTCCGGGCGGCCCTGAATTCGAAGAGCGGCTGGCCGCGGCGCGGCGGGAACTCGACGACCACCTCGATGCCGAGCATGCGAAGTTGACCGGGATCCTGCGCTCGCGCCTTGGCGACTATCTGGTCCGGGCGGCGACCACGGAGCCGGATCTGACCGAGACCGCCCAGTTCGGCCTTTCGTTGACGCCGGAGGACTTCCGGCCCGCACTGATGCTGCGCACGCGGCGGTTGCTCGCGGCGCGGGTGAATTTGGAAGACCGGGTTTTTGGTCCTTGGGCGTCCCTGACGTCAGCCCTGGAAGACGCTCCCGACGGGCAGGCGGTTCGTTTGGTGGTGCCGCCCGATGTGAACTGGAATCCCCAGGTCATCGCCGCGCTGGAGGGGCGGCGCTTCACCGATCGCGCCGCCGTGGCCCGGGCCTACGGCGAATTGTTGCTCGCGATGAACGACCGGCATGCCCGGGACGGATCCGGCGACGTGGAATTGGTCGCGCTGGTCTCCGGGCCGGATGCGCCGATGACGTTCCCGCGCCGGGAGACGCCCGCACACATGTCGCGTCCGGACAAGGATCGCTACAGCGGGCTGGCCATGGCTCTCGACAAGCTCGCGGCACATGCCACGAACCGGCCTCCGGCCCGGGCGATGATTGTGGCTGATCTGCCGGAACCCCTGAAGCCGCGGATCTTTCTCCGTGGCAATCCGTCCCGACTGGGCCCCGAGGTGCCCCGGGCATTCCTGCGAGCCCTGGGGGACGGAGAGCCGCACGCCTTCGTCTCGGGCAGTGGGCGCCGGGAACTGGCCGAAGCCATCGTTTCCCCGGACAACCCGCTGACCGCCCGCGTGCTGGTCAATCGGGTGTGGATGCATCACTTCGGCGAGCCTCTGGTCGGCACGCCATCGGAATTCGGTGCGCGGAGCGATCCGCCGGTGCTCCCGGAGTTGCTCGACTGGCTGGCCGCCGAGTTCATCGGGTCCGGCTGGAGCCTGAAGTCGCTCCATCGCACGCTCCTGCTTTCCGCGACGTATGCCCAGGCTGTGCGGACGCCGATTTCCGGGACCGCGGCCTCCGAACCGGGAGCCGTTCTGCGGCGACGGCTGGATCTCGAAGCCATGCGGGATTCCCTGCTGCAGGTCTCCGGGCGGCTGGATCTGACCCTCGGCGGGCCTCCCGGGGATGCGGCCGGGGATCCGTTGAATGTTCGGCGGACCGTGTACGGGCTGGTGGACCGGCAAAATCTGCCCTCGCTGTTTCGAACCTTCGATTTTGCAGCCCCGGATCAATGTGTGGAGCGACGCCCTTCCACCACCGTTCCCCAACAGGCCCTGTTTGCCCTCAATGCCCCCTTCGTCCTTGAGCAGGCGCGCGCGCTGGCATCGCTTCCGGAGGTTGTGGCTGCAGAAGATCCCGGAGCACGGGTGGCGGCGCTGTTCCGGCGCGTGCTGGGCCGTGAACCGTCGGTGGATGAGATTCGCGACGCCGTGCGGTTCGTGGAGGTTCCGACCGGCGGGGACGCTCCGGCGGGCCCGTGGGAGCTGCTGGCCCAGATGCTGATGATCTCCAATGAGGCGGTCTTTCTGGATTGAACCCATCCCCAATGAACATCGCATCCCAGTCCTTCGGTTCGTTTTGGAGCCGCCGTCAGATGCTGCAGTCCATGGGCACCGGCCTGGGCATGCTGGGACTCGCGGGCGTTTTGGGAGAGGCGCAAACCGCAGGCAGGATGGACATGGAGGGCCCCCTGTCCCCGAAGCCATCGCATCGCCCGCCGCGTGCGCGCCGGATCATTCACATCTTCCTCAATGGGGGACCGTCCCAGGTGGACACCTTCGATCCCAAGCCCGCCCTGTCGCGGTACGCGGGGCAGACGCTGCCCGGGGGCAATCTGACCACGGAACGGCCGCTTGGGGCGGCGTTGCCCTCGCCGTTCGAGTTCCGTCCGTACGGCGAAAGCGGCATTGAGGTCAGCGAAATCTTTGCACGGACGGCGGCGCACGTGGATGACCTCTGCTTCATCCGCTCCATGTTCGCCAACACCCCCAACCACGAGCAGTCCATGAGGCTGATGAACTGCGGCGACGAGCGGTTGTCGCGTCCCAGCTACGGGTCCTGGCTCACCTACGGGTTGGGGACGGAGAATCGCAACCTGCCGGGATTCGTGGCGTTGTGCCCGGGGCTGCCCGTGTCGGATGTCTCGAACTGGCGGTCGGCCTTTCTGCCCGGCATCTACCAGGGCACCCACATCAACACCCGGGAATCGCAGCCGTCGCGATGGATGGATCACCTGACGAATGCCCGGGTGTCCCCGCAATCGCAGCGACGCCAACTGGACTGGCTGCGGGAATTCAACGGGGAGCACCGGCGGGTGCGGGGCGATGATCCCCAGTTGGAGGCGCGGATCCAGTCCTTTGAGCTGGCTTACCGGATGCAACTCGAGGCGACGGACGCCTTCGATTACGAGCGCGAACCGGCGTCCATCCGGGCGATGTACGGCGATACCGTCCAAGCCCGTCAGTTGCTGATCGCCCGACGGCTGATTGAGCGGGGGGTGCGCGTGGTCCAGTGCTATCACGGGGATGTCCAGCCGTGGGACAGCCATGACATGATTGCCGATGCGCACCGGCGTCTGGCGTCGGAGGTGGACCAGGGAATCGCGGCGTTGCTGACGGACCTCAAGCAGCGGGGGTTGTTCGAGGACACGCTGGTTCTGTGCGGCGGCGAGTTTGGGCGGACGCCGGCGGTGGAGATGCCGGCCCCGGGAACTCCGGGGAACGGCAAGGGGCGGGATCACAACCACTGGGGCTTCACCGTGTGGCTTGCGGGTGGCGGGGTGAAGCGGGGGCATGTCCACGGCGCCACCGACGATTTTGGGTTCCGAGCGGTGGAGCAGCCGGTGCACGTGCACGACCTGCATGCAACGCTGCTGCACCTCATGGGACTGGACCACGAGCGCCTGACGTACCGTCATGCGGGCCGGGATTTCCGCCTCACAGACGTCCACGGCGAGGTGGTGCACGGCATCCTCGCCTGAAACGGGACCCGGGCTAGTGGTCGCGGCCGAGCAGGTAGCGCGCGAGCGCCTCCAGTGCGGCGGCCCGGCCGCGGAAGATCTTCAGGGATTCGTAGGCCTCGGCGGTCAGTCGGGCGGCGATCCTTCGGGATTTCTCCAGTCCAACTATCCGCGGATAGGTGGCCTTTTTTGAGGCGGCGTCCTTGCCGGCGGTCTTGCCCAGCGTTTCCGTGGACTGTGTGACGTCGAGGATGTCGTCAATCACCTGGAATGCCAGGCCGACGCGATGACCGAATTCGGTGAGCGCCCTGAGTTGGGCTGGCGTGCAGTTGGCGCTCATGCCCCCGAGACGAACCGAACAGCACAACAGCGCGCTGGTCTTCCGCTCGTGGATGTACCGCAGTTGGGCGAGGGTCAGGTCGCGTCCCTCCCCCTCCAGATCCGCCACCTGACCGGCGATCAGCTGGAGGGAGCCGGCGGCACGGGCCAGTTCCAGCACGAGGTCCTGGTGGGAATACCGCGGCCAGGAACGGGCCTGGGCGGTGATTTCAAAGGCCTGGGTGAGCAGGGCGTCGCCGGCAAGGACGGCGATCCCTTCACCGTACACCTTGTGGTTGGTGGGTTTGCCCCGCCGGAAGTCGTCGTTGTCCATGGCCGGCAGGTCGTCGTGGACCAGCGAGTAGGTGTGAATGCACTCCACGGCGCAGGCGAGGGGCATGGCCTCGGATTCGCGCCCACCGCAGGCCTCCGCGGCGGCAAGCACCAGTGCCGGGCGCATTCGTTTGCCGCCGGCAAACAGCGAGTAGCGCATCGAGCCATGAAGGGTCGCAGGGCGGGCGGTCGCCCTGGGGAGGAACCGGTCCAACGCCCGGTCCACCGAGCGGGAACGGGCCGCGAGCCATCGGGAAACGTCAAATTCAGAAGTGTTCGCAACGGACATTGATGGAGGAGCTTACAAGTCCGGGTGCCGCAAGCTCAAAGCCCAAAAGTCACCGGACCGCCCGCGGGGCCGCCCGAAGGGATCGCCGGCGCGTTTGTGAAAATCCGGAGTGTGCATTTTCCGGCGCCTCACGAATCCTGCCCGCATGAGCCGGAAATCCGCCCGGATCGCCGAAATGATCGCCGGTCTCCATGACCCGCGGTTTGATCCACACTACCTCGGGTATTTCGACTGCTTCAACCGCGGGCTGTATTACGAAGCCCATGACGTGCTCGAGGAACTGTGGCTTTCCCAGGGGCGCGACGGGGCGAACCACGCGTTCTACAAGGGTCTGATCCAGTTCGCCGGGGCGTTCGTCCACCTGCAGAAAGGACGACTGCGCCCGGCCGTGGCACTGTTCAACCTCGCCGAGTCCAATCTCCGCCGGTACCCCGTCCGCCACGAGGGACTGGATCTCGATGACGTCCTGCGGGTGATCGGTGAATGGAGGGGACGGGTCGAAGCGGGGGGATTTCGGGACAACCCGCTGGCGTCGGGCTGCGGACCGACCCTTCGGCCGGATGCATCCGGGTCCTGATCCGCGACGATCAGTCCGGTTTGTGGATGCTGTGGCAGGCCTTGCAGTTGGCAGCACTCCGCCACGCCTCGATGGAGTCCGGCAGGCGGTCCGCCAGCGCCACGGCCGCGCGGCTGAGTTGGGATGTCTTGTCCTCCCAGCTGGCCAAATCCCCCATGGGCGGCTTGTTCAGTGCGAGTTGCTGCGTGAGGTACACCATCCGCTGTTTGTCGGCGGAGGTCGCCGTGTTCTCTCCGAGCCGGGCTGCCAGGGACTCCTTGCCCTTGAAGCCCTCATCCATGATCTGGTCAATGGACATGGAAGGCTTGGTGTTGCTGAACGTCGAGCAGCCGGTCAGGCCCAGAGTGGTGGCGGTGGCCGTCAGGGTGGCAAGGCGCAGGAGTGGATTCATCGGGGACGGAAAATGTTCCGGGGATGAAAGTGCAGCCGTTCCCGGAAAGGCGAGCGGGAAATTGAGTGTGCCTCGATTTTCAGCCCCGGCCTGCGGGCCACCAAACTTTACGGAGACGTTGCCCTCACCATCTTGACCGGGGTCACCGGGGCGTAACGATGCCCTTTGATGAAGGGCTCCCAAGAGGTTTCCCCTGCACGACTGCGCGAAGCGTTTCTGCGTCGCGCCCGTGTGCCGGAGTCGCAATTCGAACGTGAACTCTTCCTGCGCTGTGTTCCGCCATTGCAGCGTCCGGCAGCCCGGTTGCTGCTGTGGCTCGACGCCGGGCTGTTCCGCAGGGACTTGGAGACCATTCGTACCGTTTCCGTGGCCGCTTCTGCAGACGAAGTCCGGGATACTGCCGGAGAGTTGGGCGGTGGCATGCTGTATCGCCGGACGTGGGTCCGGGATACCCTCGGGATTCGCGCGTCCGGGCGGCGCCTGGTGGCGATCGCAAAGCAGGTCATGGAATAAAAAAGGGGCCGGGCGTGTCAGCCCGGCCCCGTGATGATTGGGACGCCTTAGTCCGCCGCGCGGTAGAATCGCAGCGTGGTCTCCGGGGGCACCGTGTAGGGGCTGGCGGCGCCCGGAACCGGGGCGAAGTCGCCGCCGAGGGTTTCGGACGACTGGAGGGTGCCGGAGAAGATCACCTGCACGCCCCCGTCGCCGGTCTCGATCACGATCACCGGCCCGGCGCTCGGCGGATACTCAACCGGCGTGAATCCGCCCTCCGGATTCAGCAGCAGGCTGTTCCCGATCCATGTCCAGTCCACCGCCCAGTTGCGGCTGCTGGTAAAGGCGCCGTAATAGGGAGCGGGACGGTAGAACCCGTTGTCGGGCGCGATGCGCGGGGAGGAATTCGCCGGGCTGTCCGCCTCCGGTCGCGGGTCGAGGCCAAAGGGCTCCGACCAACTGATGCCGCGGAGCATGGGGTTGACGTTGGTCCGATTTCCGGTTCCGGGCTCGAACACCGAAGCCGGCCCGAAGCTGGGCATCGAGAATCCGAACCAGAGGTTGTCGAGGACCGTCGGCTCGGCACCTGTGCTGAACGCGTCGCCGGTGATGGGGAGTCCGTTGAATTCGGTGAAGATGCCGTTGTAGACGCCCACCTGGGTGTAGGCCCGGAAGGTGAAGGCGTTGTTCCCGGATCCCGGGGTGCCGGGAACGGCTCCCGCACCGATGAGGGTGGTGTTGTACGTCTGCCAATTGGAGACCGGGACACCCTGGCCGGTGATCCGTTCCTGGGGTTCGCCGTTGATCTCCATGCCCTTTTCCACGCTGTTCTGGGGCTGGATGCCGAACCAGAACTGGTTCAAGCCCGTGTATCCCTGGTCGGCATCGAAGGCTTCGTCCTCATTGAATGCGGCAACGAGATACCGGGTGTTGACCGAGCCGCCGAAGAACTCAAATCCGTCGTCCGAATTGGCGAAGACCTCGATGTACTCGACTTTGGTGCAACGACCGACGCCGCAGAGCGACAGGCCGTTTACCTCCTTGTTGGACTCCAGCACCTTGCCTCCGTGCCGGATCGAAATGTACCGGTAGACCCCCGAATCGTCCTCGTCGTCGCCTCCACCGAACCGATTGACGTACTGACCGGTTGGCGCCTGGTCGTCGGACAGCCCCTCGTAGATGTCGTACTTGGGATTGGTTGCGTCGCCGGTGCCGTTGTTGGAATTGTTGATGCGGGCCCGTCCGTAGATCACCAAGCCGCCCCAAAGCTGGGTGTCCTGCGGCCCGAGGTCGTCGGGGTCACTGACGTCATCCTCCTCGGCGGTGAAGATGATCGGGTTCACCGGGGTTCCTTCGGCGAAGACCTTCGCACCCTGACAGACGAAAAGGCAGCCGAAGTTGTCAGGCCCTGTTCCCAGAGCGCCCTTGATCACCGTGCCTGGCTCGATGTGCAGCTCGGCGCCGTCCAGCAGGTAGACAAAACCGTCCAGCAGGTAGACGTTGGTGGAAGCCCAGTCGAGGCGGCCCGAGTAGAATCCGGCAGGGATGGTCACCAGATTGGTCTGCGGCGGCAGGTAGCCCGCCTGGTCGAGGAAGGTCCACTTGCGCATCCAATTGTTGGCCCCGTCGAAGGCACCGCGGTACGGGGCGATCTGATAGAAGCCATCCTGGGGCGCCGGGCGATAGTTCTCAAAGCCCGGGCTTTCCGGCTTGAGCAAAGGATTCAGGCCGCCATCGGCCGGCCAGGCGCGGGAAATGCCCCGGAGCATCGGATCGGCAACGTCGTTCGTGGCCGTCGGATTGAAAACGGCGGCCGGAGTGAACGTGGGGTCCGAGAAGCCGAACCACAGGTTGTTGCGCACGGTCGGTTCCGCACCCGTGGAGAACGCGCCACCGGTGATGGGCAGCCCGTTGAACTCGGTGAAGATGCCGTTGTAAACTCCGACCTGGGTGTAGGCCCGGAAGGTGAAGGCGTTGTTCCCGGATCCTGGAGTGCCCTGTTGAGCCCCGGCACCGATCAAAGTGACGTTGTACACTTCCCAGTTGGAAACAGGCACTCCCTGGCCGGTGATCCGCTCTTGGGGTTCCCCGTTGATCTCCATGCCCTTCTCGACGGAGTTTGAGTTCTGGATCCCGAACCAGAACTGGTTCTTGCCGGAATAGCCCTGGTCCGCGTCGAAGGCCTCATCTTCGTTGAAGGCGCTGACCAGATAACGGGTATTGACCGTCCCCCCGAAGAATTCGAATCCGTCATCCGAGTTGGCGAACACCTCAATGTACTCGACGGTGGTGCTGCGTCCCACGGCGCAGAGGGAAAGCCCGTTCACCTCCTTGTTGGACTCGAGCACCTTGCCGCCGTGGCGGATGGAGACGTACCGGAGAACTCCGGAATCGTCGTCGTCGTCCCCGCCTCCGAACCGGTTGACGAACTGGCCCGTTGGCGCCTGGTCGTCGGGAAGCCCCTCGTAGATGTCGTATTTCGGGTTGCTGGCATCGCCCGTGCCGTTGTTGGAGTTGTTGATCCGTGCGCGCCCGTAGAGCACCACGCCGCCCCAAAGTTGGGTGTCCTGGGGGCCGAGATCGGTGGGATCCTCCACGTCATCCTCTTCCGCGGTGAAGATGATCGGATTCTGAGGGGTCCCCTGGGCGTAAATCCTGGCGCCCTGGCAGATGAAGAGGCAGCCGAAGTCTTCCGGCCCTGTGCCTAGGGCCCCCTTGATGACCGTGCCCGCCTCGATCTTCAGTACGGCGCCATCCAGCGCATAGACAAACCCGTCGAGCAGATAGGTGTTGGTGCGGCTCCAGACATTGGTGCCCGTGAGGAATCCGGCCGGGATGGTGACCGTCTCGGCGTGTGCCAGCTGGGCGCCCGCAAGGCCGCACAGGATGAGGAGAAGGCCTCCGAGCCTCCGCCAGGAATGGATGATAGAGTTCATTGGTTTCGTTGATTGCGACGACAGCGATGTCCCGCCTGAAATGGCGGCATCGGAGCGGGCACCTTGGGGGGGCGGTCGCAACAGGGGGGTGGCCCTGAAGTTACATGGCGGTGACGAAATCCGCCGGCCACCCGGGGTCACGCCGGCGGGGTCCGCAAATCGCGTCGGAGGTAGCAGGCCACCGCCTCGGCGACGGATTTGACCCCGAGCTTGGAGTAGATGTTTCGCACATGGGTCTGGACCGTGTAGGTGCTGATGTTGAGCACGGTGGCCACTTCCTTGGCCCGCAGCCCGTCGGCGAGCCGCCACAGGACTTGTTCCTCCCGCCGGCTCAGGCGGATCGCCTCGGCAGGCCCGGGGCGGTCCTGGTACAATTGTTCGATGAGGCAGCGGGCGATGGCCGGAGCCAGTGGAGCCCCGCCCGTGGCCACCTCCTGGATGGCTTCCAGAACGCGCTGCGGGGGCGAGTCCTTGAGGAGATAGCCATGGGCCCCCGCGGCCATGGCGGCGAGGATGTGGGGCAGTTCTGGACGGGTCGTGATCGCAATGATCTCGACCCCCGGAATCAGGGATCTCAGGCGCCGGATGCAGTCCGGACCCGGAATATCTCTGAGGTTCATTTCGATGAGGACGACTTTCGGCCGGGTCTGGGGCAGCTCGGCGAGGGCGCCCCGGCCGGTGCTGCATACGGAGACGAGGTGGTGGCCGGGAGTCATCCGGACCAGTGCGGCGAGCCCGTCACGGGCACCGCCGCTGTCATCAATGATGGCAATGTTGAGGTTCATGTGTTGGGTGGAGTGCATCAGGTGGTTTTCCTGAGGGGTGATGGGAGTTGTCTCCGTGGACGCCGAGGGGGCCGACGGCCTGGCGGAAACCGGGAGTGCAGAGGGGGAACCCCCGGTCGGGGATGCCGAGCCGTGCGGGGTGCGGCGAAGCGCAACGGTCCGCGGAATAGGGCGAAAACTGCTCATGGTGCGAAGCGTGTCCAGAGGGGGAATCTCGGAAGGCGGAAAAATGTGGCGAAATGGTGACGGGGGGATCGGGTCACGGGGCTGGAGGGTCGGTGACAATCCTCGGGGTGATCAGCATACGAGTTCCTTCTTCCTTCGGGCGTCGAAGTCGCCTTGGAACAGCCGGCCAAGCCACGGGATGTCCCCGAGGCCGGGAATCTTGCGTCGAAGCCTTGCGGACTCCGTCTGGATCAGCCCGCCCATTGCGATGGTGGTCCCACTCCGGACCCGGATGAGGGTGGAGGCCTGTTTGATGTCGAGGACTGGCGCCGTGGTACTGCGGTTGGGGGAGATTTTGGTCTCGAGGAGGCTGGTGAGCACCGGGGAGATGTCGAGCGTCACCCAGTCGTCCCCGGAGATCTGCGGAGTGATTGCCAGGATCGTCCCCACGGTGACGCTGATCACCGTGTCCTGCTCGATGACCGCCGATGCCCCGGCCGTGGTTCCCCCTCCGGGCACTATGGTGGACTGGTTTTGAAAGAAGGGCATCTCGGTGCCGACCTTGATGAGTGCCGTCTGGTTGTTCAGCGTCCGGAGCCTTGGCTTGGAGATCACCCGCACCTCCCCCTGCTCCTGGAGGGCCTTCATCAGGAGCGAGGCCTGATCATTCTCGAACGCCAGGGTGAGCGTGGCAGGGGACAGATCGAAGCCGCCGAGGGGACGGGTGATCATCGGGGAGCCGGCCATCCCGAATGCACCGCCTGAGGTCCGGATGACCTCCTCCCAGTTGATGCCGAACTCGAACTGGTCGCTGAGCGTCACGTCATACAGCCGCGCCTCGATGTCCACCTGCCGCTGCACCGTGTGCTGGAGACGGTCCAGATAGCGCTCGACGCGCCTCAGCGCGGACGGCCGGTCGGTAACCACGATGAGGCCGGCCGTGGGATTGATCGCCAGGGTGTCGCGGCCCGGCGCCGTGAGCAGGCGGGTCAGGTCGTCGCGGAGCTCGGTCCAGAAATTGATGGTGTTCTCGGCGGTGAGCTGGACGGACGAACCGCCCGTGGCGCCGGAGGCGCCCCCGCCCACGGTCTGGGAGCCCGATGCGGTGGCGACGGTGGTCCCGCCACCCGAGGTGCCGGCGGCCAGCGTGGCCGAGTTCTGTCCGAGGCCCTTGCGTTGCAACCGCAGGTAGTCAATCAGGAAGGAACGGCTTTCCGTGGTTCTCACGCGGATGAGCCCTTCGGATTCCGTCCATCCGCAGTCCGCGGCCTCCAGCAGGGCCCGCATCACGACCGGCAGCGGCAGATCGTGCAGATCCACGGTGATCACCCCGGTGACGTCGGCATCCGGGACCACGTTGAGACGGTTGGCCCTCGCGAACAGGGCCAGGGCCTCCTTGAGGTCCAGGTCGGCGGCCGAAAACGAGTACAACGGCCGGTCTGGAGCGAGCGAATCGGCAGGCGAGGCTGGACGCTCGACCTCCACGGATCGCGCGGGCCTTTCCGGAATCCCGGCGGGAGGGAGGACGGGCCATTCCGCCTGCGACAGTTCGCGATCCACCGTCCGCCATTGTTCCAGACGACGCCGGGAAGGGCGGGTGCCGCCGGATTGCGCGTCGCGGGGTGATTGCGCATCCGTCGTGGTGACGGTCACCGCGACGAGAAGCGCCAGACTCAGTCGCCGGAGCAGCTCTGTACGCCGTGGATGCAGGACGGTCGGTTGGAAGGTGGATGGGTTCATCGCAGAATTCGGGTGGTTGAACGAAGGATCTGAGGGCCGGAGCGGCTGGAGGATTGCTCCGTGGCGGTGGCCACCGGCGGTGACAGCACCCAGGCCGTCCGGGCCACCACGAGACGGACAACGCCTTCGGGGCCGCTCAGTTGGGCGAGCCCGGGGGCCAGCCGGTCAATCCGGTATCCGGCAACATGACCTCCCTCGGCCACGACCGTTCCGTTGATCACTGCAAACGTCTGACCCGGTTGACACCACACGGCAGCAAGCCTGAGGGGTTCCGACGCCTCCGACCGACCGGGGGAAGCGGTGTCCACGGGATCGCCGGCGAAGGGATCCGCAGGGGCGTCGCCCTCCCGGAGCCTCCAGTCTCGCACTGGTGGTGGGGCGTCGGACGCTTCCGGATCCTGGAATTCGTCCTGGGGAGTGGAATCCGCCGCTGCGATTCCGGTCGCCCAGGCGTCCACGGGTCCGGGGCCACCGCGGTTCCGCAGCGTTAGGATGCCTGCCGCGGCGATCGCGGCAATGACCGCAAATCCAATGGCTTGGGAGATCTTCATGAGACGGGCGGGATGATCCAGAGTTCGAGATCCAGGGTTGCCGTCAGGATTCCGTGGAGGTCGGCAGCGATGGTCAGACCGGTGACATCCGCACGCCGGGTGTCCCGAAGAATCCAGTGCCCGAACTTCAATAAGTCCTGCAGCCCACGCCGCTCCCCGGAAGCCCCCGTGGCCCGCAGGCTGAGCCGGATGGGAATGCGAAGGACCTCCCGGTCCGCGGCCGGATGCGTGACGACATCGGTGATCGCGAACTGGAGATTCCATCCCAGCTCACGAGCGATCGCGGTGGCGGCATCCAGCCAGGTGCCCACCGTTGAGGGATCGCCGGCGAGCGCCTGGCACAGCTCCTCGAAGCGGTCGGCGAGCTGCTCCTCGTCCGCATCGTGAAGGCATCGTTCGTCTTGTTGCACCCGGGTGATGCGATCACCCAGTTCGCGATGAAGGATTGCTGATTCCCCGAGGACCGGACGCAGCCGGTGGATCCCGGCGACGAGGAGGCCCGCCGCGACGGCGAAGGGGGTGAGGCATCGGATCCATTCGGTGACCCGGTTCCGAAGGGGTGGGTTGGGAGTGGATGACTGGGAGTTCATGGGAGATCTCCTTCGAGCAGAAACGCATCGGACGCATCCCGGGGGCCGCTTCCGAGGGTGCGAACTCGAGTGGCCCACGGTGCGGGATCGGTGGGAGGCGGAGCCTCGACACGGGCAAAGAAGGGGTCTCCCGACATCGTGGCACTCAATGAGGCGATCGCGTCCGCCCGATCCCCCGGGTCCCGACGGTGGCGGCCCGCCACGCGATAACGCCATCCGCTGTCCCTCCGCTCGATGGCCACATTCATGAGCTGCAACGTTCCGGGAATCCGGGGTGCCAGGGTGGCCACGAACCAGAGCGGCACCGGCGGCGGCGGACTTCCGGCAAGATGGACCAGGGCGCGTTGGCGCCGCAGGCGCTCCATCGGTTCACGCAGTTCGGCCTCACGCGCGGCCAGGTGTGCGGCTTCCCGGCGGAGCGTGCGGAGGATTTCGTGTTCCTGGCGCGCGGTGCGATCGGCGAAGACCAGGAAGGTTGCGGCGCCCACGAGTCCGAGGACGGCGAGCAGGGTGTGCGTTCGCAGCACCAGCCGGCGGCCGGGCTGTTCCCACGGATCGCGGACCGCAAGGTTCACGCCCGTGGGGTTGCCGCGCTGTGCCGCCCGACGGGTCCAGTCGGCGGCATCCCAGGCTCCGGGAACGCTTTCGAAGCCTTCCGGGGATTGTTCGGCGCCGGCCGGGCCCAGCCAGCACCGGCGATCCACCGGATGCGAAAAGGTCTGCTCAACGAACTGCGCGGTCCGGTGCAGTTCGGCGGCCATCGAGACCCCGCCCCCGGTACGCTGCATTCCCGCGCTGCGCGCGAGCAATGCCAGCCCGTCGCCTCGTGTGATGGCCATTTCGGTGGTCCCCGAAAGGTGGGTGGCCACCAGGCGGAACTCGGTCCGGCTCCCGGGAAGCGAGTGGGCAACGTCGAGCAGGAGCTCGCTGAAGGGAATCAGGCTCCGAAGCTCCAGGCCCGCCTTCCGGCTGGCATCGCACAGGGCATCTGCCAGCGATCTGGGCAGCAAAGTGATCAGCACCGCCTCGCGGGCTGCCACCGGCACCGCAGGCCGGCCGGACCAGCGCATCGGATCGCCAAG
The DNA here is from genome assembly GCA_019634635.1 of Verrucomicrobiia bacterium. Taxonomy (NCBI): domain Bacteria; kingdom Pseudomonadati; phylum Verrucomicrobiota; class Verrucomicrobiia; species Verrucomicrobiia bacterium. Next base: position 79,996 of record JAHCBB010000008.1, on the reverse strand, counting down.
TCCCGGAAGGCGTCCGGCCTGCCTTTCAAGATATCGCTGCCTCAGGGACGGCCGCATCGGGGGCAGGTCCACCCGCTGGTGGAGGAGGCGCGGGTGTGCCATCACCAGGTCGAGGGTTCGCTCCGACGGCTGCAGCGCAGCGGTTGCAGCGCGAAGGGCCTCGCCCAGTTCCCCGGGAGTGGACACCGGAGCGGGGGACGTCCAATGGGTGCGGGCTGCTTCCGGACCGGTCACCGCCACGAAACGGGTGTGCAGCCAGCTGACGGTCATCCGGCCGCTCCGCTCCGGGATGGGGGCCGCGTCGCGGGTGGCGGTTGGACGCAGGGTCAGCATGGGGTGTCAGGGCTGGTGGAGGTGGGCGCGGTGATCAAGTCCAGTTGGGCGACGGCACCGACAACCGTCGCCCGGTCGGGCCCGGTCTGTGGGAACCCGTGTGCTGCCCAGTCGAGGTAGGCCTCGAAGAAATCCCGGAGGGATCGCACGACGGCATCCCGGTCCGCCGGGCTTGCGGCGTGCAGTCCCCCCGGGTTTTCCGGCGCGCCCAGGAACCGGTCGAGGGCCTCATCCACAGCCGGCCCGGTCCAGTGACCGGCTGCGGACCTGAGCGTGGGGCGCCCCCGCCACGCACCACGCTCGAACGTCATGGCGAGCGGTTGGTGGAGGACCACTGAGGACTGAAGCGCCCCGGTGTCGCCATGAAGGCGCAGCACCGACCCGCGAAGATACCAGGCCTCGAAGATTCCCTCGGGCATGGGATTTGTGGCCAGTCGGTCTACGCCAAAAAAGGCCGGCGCTTCTCCGGCGGACCGGGTGAGGAGCATTGGAACGAACTGCTCCCGCAGATCCAGCCGGCCCACGACCAAATGTTGGTAGAATTCACGCAAGATTTGGAAACTCTTGCTAGTTTTGCCGGACAATATTGATGAGCAGCAGACAGGCACGCAGTGGCAACGCCTCGTTCCGCGAAAAATGCTACATCACTACCGCAGGAGCATCCTCTGTGTCCCTGTGTCCCTTAGGCAGACCTCGGGCGCCACCACCTCGCCTAGGGCACCCTGAGCTCGCGTCCGCCGGGAGTCGCACCGTAACGAAGTACTCGCCCCGTTAACCCCCTCTGCACACATGCCGAAGGGATACCCTCCTCTCGACACCTGTCCTCACTTGCGGATCGAAACGATTCTTCTATCCAGATTTCGACAATTTTTTGATTGACAATTGGAATGTTGTCCTCAACGATGCGGGCAAGCTTCCTCAGCTATTGCCTCTCGAATTGGGTGCCGTTTCCTCGGTCCCTCCTCGCGAGCGACGGCTGTCGTGGCTTGCCTTTGGGACCCTAGCCTAAACATCACAAACGTCACAAACGTCACAAACGTCACAAACGTCACATCAAATGAACAACAAATCCTCGATGCGCAATGCCGCACTTTTTACGTTGCTTGCCATTGCATATGTTGCCCGCCTCGAAGGGGGAATATCCACAACGCAGGCAACGGCCACGCAGGTTGCGCAAACGTTGGTACCATCAAGCTCAAGTTTGACCTTGAGTTCGATCTCATCGCAGGGAGGCTCCCAGCAGCGGGGAACGTTTACCGCGCTCGCAACGGATCAAGTCGGTAATGGCAACATGACGAATGGAGTCATTTTATCGACGGGGAATATAGCGAGCGCGTCGTCGGCACAGTCAACCGTGGCAAGCACCTCAACCTCAAGTGGATCTAACTCGGCATTCACAGCGTTGATGAATGGGCAGACTAGCGGTGACGTGTCGTACGTCGAGTTTACCGTTTACAATCCTGAGTATGCAACGCGCACGATCTACTTGTACTTTACCTTTGCATCAGAAGAGTATCCCGATTACGTGAACAATCTGTTCAATGACGCCATGGGCATCTGGGTTAACGGCGTCAACCAAGCTACCCTGTACGGAGACCCCATAACCATCGAAAATGTAAACGACCAAGTTAATTATTTGAATTGGTTTAACAATTACGACTCTAGTCTTCCTCGATATCGAGCGGCAAATTTTGTATATGGAGGCTATACCTTTACTTGGTACATCACGATTCAAGTTCCTTACAACACTTCCAAGACGATTCGGGTTGGGGTTGCCGATGGAAATGACACATCGTTGGACTCAGCGGTGTTTCTACGTACTTCCATTAGCTGGTAGTTGATTTCGGCCAAGTCAGATGCACCCAACCGGGTAAACATGCCCGGTTGGGTGCTGGTCTGATTCGAGTCGAGCCACCGCCTCCAACCCGCGGGGCTCGGCATTGTTGCGCCGTGTTGCCTTCGTTCGTGCCTTGTTGTGAACCTACTCAGAGCTCATTGCGGCGCCGGAGCCATCCGAACCAGGCATCCGCCGCGACCCGAATCCATTCGCTGGCTCCGAACACGACACGCGTGGGCCAGGGCAGGGAGACCTTCACTGCGGCGAGAAGGACCACAAATTTCGGGACGACGAAGGTGAACAGCACGAGAACGAAACAGGCGGCGACCCCGAGCACGGTCGCCGGGTAGGCCGTCGCCTGCCGGATTTCCGACGCCACACGTTCCCGCCATTCCAGGGTGCGTCGCAGCTCGGCGAAGGCCTCCGGCAACGAGCCCCCGGTCTCCCCGGCCCGGATCAAGTGGGTGATGTCGGTGGGGAAAACCTCCGGATGCTGCTCCATGGCGGATGCCAGGGTCCGGCCCGATTCCACGCCGAGTCGAAGGTCGGTGTAGAGGGCCCCCCATTCCCGCCGGCCGGCGTCCTGCGCGGCCAGGTCGAGGGACTGGACCAGTGGAACCCCGGCCCGCGACAGGAACTCCATCAGGCCGAAGAATTGTGCCAGTTCGTTGCGGGGCAGCCGCCGCCGGCGGCGGTGCGGGATTCGGGGCATCCGGGTCCGCGTGGCGCTGATCAACCAGATGCCCGCCGTGTGCAGCTGTTGCTCGAGGGAGGACTCGTCGGCTGCGTGCAGGCGGCCGCACCGTGTCCGTCCGCCGGCGTCCACGCCCCGGTAGGTGAACAGCGTCATGGCCGTGCCTCCGGCGGTCGCGTCACGGTGATGACCTCGGCAAGGGTGGTGGTGCCGTCGAGCACACGCCGCCACCCGTCCTCGAACAGGCCCTCCATGCCCTGCTCCCGGGCGAGCCTTAGAAATTCGGAGTGGGGTGCGCGACGCATCACCGCGTCATGGAACCGCTCGTCGGGCACCAGCAGCTCGAACAAGGCTTGGCGTCCCCGGTAGCCGGTGTTCCGGCAGGCCGGACATCCCACGGCCTGCCAGAGCTCCAATGCCGTTCCATTCGGAGGGCTTGGACGGTGCTCCGCCGCCACGCGCCCGGGATCCGCAACCGGGCGCCGGCACTGAAGGCAAAGGCGGCGTACCAGGCGTTGCGCGAGGACGGCCACGAGGCTGTCCGGAATGAGGCACGGTTCGATCCCGAGGTCGAGCAGGCGGGGGATCGCGCCCGGGGCATCATTGGTATGCAGGGTCGAGAATACCAGGTGGCCGGTCAGGGCGGCGCGAATCATCAGGCCCGCGGTCTCCGCATCGCGCGTCTCCCCGACCAGGATCACGTCAGGGTCCTGCCGCAGCAGGGATCGGAGGGCTGTTCCGAACGTCAGCCCGATGTCCTCCTGAATCTGGGTTTGGCGGATGCCCGGCAGGGTCAGCTCCACCGGATCCTCAAGGGTGAAGATTCCCAGGTCCGGACGGTTCAGTTCCTGCAACAGCGCGTAGAGGGTCGTCGTTTTGCCGCTCCCTGTGGGCCCGGTCACCAGGAGCACCCCGTGCGGTGTGGCCAGCAGGTTCCGCACGGTGCGGTCCATTGCGCCGGGGAGGCCGAGTTGCGCGAGGCCGAGGCCCTGCGACGTCGGATCGAGGATCCGCAGCACCACGCTTTCCCCGAAACGCGTGGGCAGCGTGGAGAGCCGGAGGTTGATCGGTTGCCGATCCACCCGCACGGTCGCCCGGCCATCCTGGGGACGCCGGGTCTCGGTGACATCCATGTCGCCCAGGAGCTTCAACCGGGAGGTCACTGCGGCCTGCAGCGACTTGGGGATCAGCACGTCGTGCCGCAGGAGACCGTCCACCCGGAGCCGCAGGGACACCGAGGTTTCCCCGGGTTCGACGTGCAGGTCGCTGGCGCCGGCGCCGACGGCGCGCTCGATCATCTGATGGACCAGGGCGATGACCGGTGCCTCCGGACCCTCGGGGCCGGCAGCGGGTTCGGCGGCCAGGCTCGTGGCCGGTGGTTCGGGGACCTCGAGGGCACTCCGTTCGATGGACTCGTGAAGACTTGGACCGGTGGCTTCCATTCGGTCCAGCGCGCCCAGAATTTCGCGCTCGGATGCCGTGACGACCTCGACGTCGCATCCCACCGACTGCCGCACGAGGTCAAGGGCCACCACGTTGAACGGATCGGCGGTGGCGATCGTCAGGCGCCCGTCCGCCCAGGCGACGGGGACAACGCGCAGCCGGCGGGCCAGCGGGGCGGGGAGGACGTCCAGCAGCTCCGGACGGGGTGGACACGATGCCAGGTCGGCCCGGTGGCTCCCGGACACGCGGGCGACGAATTCGCACAGCGTGTCCGGGCTGGCAAAGGCGAGGGATGCGACCACGTCGAGAAGTCCGCCGCCGCGCCGTCGTCGCTCGGATTCCGCGAGGGCGAGCTGCTCCTGGGTCAGGAGGCCTTCGGCCAGAAGGCGTTCTCCAAGGCCGGGATCGCTGGGGGCGGGCTTCATGACCGCGGGGAACGGCGACGGATCCCTTGGACCGTACTCAGCGATGGGCGATGTAGATTTTGACCGTGCCGCTTTGGGCCCCGGTGAAGTTGTACTTCACGCGCCCCCGGTTATCCACGGGGTTGGTTCCGTTTCCCTCGCCAAACTCATCGCCGTCCAGCTTGCGGTTGAGTTCGCGCGCGTCCTCCAGCGCGACGTTCTCCAGGACGGCTTGCAGCACGTAGCGTCCACCGGAGGCATCATTGTCTGGCGGCTGGCCGTCGAAGTTGTAGGCGTCGTTGGCGCCGGTGGGATCGGTGCCCGGGGTGACACAGTTGGTCAGGTACAGGTAGGCGCCGTCCGAGATTTTGGTGGTGAACGGCCGTTCCAGGTAGCCGCCGCGCAGCAGGACCTCCTGCGCCCAATTGCCGGCCGCCGGCGTGGTCAGGTCGGTAATCGGCGCGCCGTTGACATCACCGAAGCGGCCGTATTTGCCGAAGTACGTCATCGAGGCGGAACGGATGGAGTTGATGGCGAGCGCGGCGCTGGTGACGCGCGCGTCGTTGATGGCGGCGAAGATTCGCGGCAGCAGCAGGGATGCGAGAACGGCGATGATGGCGAGGACGCCGATCATCTCGACAAGGGTGAAGCCGCGGGCGGGGATTTGGGAGTGGATGGGAGCCTTCATGGGAGACTTGGGGTCGGTGGACTTTTGACAGGGTTCGCGCCGGGCCGGCACCCGCCGGGCCCGGGCCCCGAAACCGGGGCCGTGGCGAGACGCTGACGGTTTCCCACGACTCCCGGATGCCGCCCATCGCCACATGTAGTGAGGCGCGCGTCCTGCAGCGCCCGGCCTCCCCAGGTTTCACCACCCACCCGGCTACCAGCGTTCGGGCTGGTGGAGGGCTTCCTTCAATTGCTGCAGGTAGCGGGCGCGCGGGATTTCCACCGCACCAAGGGCGCGGGTGACGGGGGTGACCATCTGCGTGTCGAACACGGTGAAGCCCCGTTCGCGAAGTCGGAGGGCCAGGTGCACCACCGCGACCTTTGACGCGTCGGAGACGCGGTGGAACATGGACTCCCCGCTGAAGAAACCGCCGAGCGCCACGCCGTACAACCCGCCCGCCAGTTCGCCGTCCCACCAGACCTCGACGCTGTGGGCGTGGCCGCAGGCGTGGAGGGTTTCATAGGCACGGATGAACTCCGGAGTGATCCAGGTGGGCGAGCCGCCCCGGTAGGCGCCGGCGCAGGCGCGGATCACTCCGGCGAAATCGCGGTCCAGGGTGACCTCGAATCCGCCCCGGCGCAGCGACCGGTCCAGGCTCCGCGGCACATGAATCCTTTCGAGGGGAAAGACCGCCCGCGGATCCGGGGACCACCAGCTTACGGGACCCGAGGTCCAGGGGAACAGTCCGCTGCGATACCCCAGCAGCAGCCTCGCGGGGGACAGGTCGCCGCCGATCGCCACGAGTCCGTCCGCCCGCGCGTGGGTGGGGTCGGGAAACCACAGGCGATCATCAAGCTTCCAGACCATGGCTGCGAGGGCGTCGCTGCGCGGGAGCGCCGGGGAGGCGTATCAGTCTTCGGTCTGGAGCCCGCGGAGGAGGAAGGCGAGAAACAGGTCGGTGACCTGGAGCGCCCAGAGGCACAGGAAGTTCTCCTCGGTGACCTCCGGCCGATCTTCCTCCTCGAAATCCGGACACCCCAGGTGCTCCCAGGCACCCACCCTCAGGTCATTGAGGGTCTGGAGCAGGAGCGTTGCATCCTCGGTCCCCAGCGTCAGTTCCCGCGCCCCTCGCGGCAGGGGCGCGCATCGCTTGGGATCCGCCAACAGGGCCTCAACCGCCTCGCCCAGGTGCCGGCGGTGCTCGCCTAGCGCCTCGTGCAGTTCGGCGTCGGCGTCGGCTGGAACGTCGCGTGGTGTGGAGGCATCACCGGAGATCGGACGCCTCCGGCGTGACAGGTGGGCCCTCAGGGCGAGGGCGGCGCGCAGCGCGTCGTACTCTCGGGAGTCGAGACGAAGCACCAGCCGGTCAGGATGGCGGGAGACAAACTTCACCGGGCCAGGGGGGGTGCGGACCGCTTCATTCCCCGGCCGGCTCCAGTGTGGCCTGGAGGGAGAATTTCTGGAGCTGGTGCACCAGGAATTCCGCCCGCTCGAATCCATCGCGGGTGAGCACGCTCCGGCCCTTTTGGTGCACTTCGAGCATGTGCTTCTCGGCCTTCTGCCGGTTCCAACCAAACACCGTCTGGAAGACATGGGTCACATAGGCCATGTGGTTGACGGGATCGTTCCAGCAGATGACGAGGAACCCGGGTTCCCGCGTTTCCTTGGCGTCACTTTCCGGAAGGATCTCCGTCTCCGGAAGCGGCATGTCCACCGACGGCATGACCGGATGCTAGCGGCACTGGCGTCGGAAACAAGCTGCCGGGGAATTCGGGGGAGGTTTCCCTATCCCGGGGGAGGGACACTGTCGCCGAGCGGTTCCAGCGGCTGGCGCTTGCGACGGCGGCAGTCCTGGAGCGCTGCGAGCAGCTCGTGGTGCCCGGGTCCGGCCGGGTCGGTCTCCGAGGCGCGCGCCATGAGTGCGGTGATCTCGCGGTCGAGCGCTGCGTTGCGCAGGCGAAGGATGGTGTCGGCGAGCTGCCGCTCGGGTTCCGGAATCTCCCGCCGCTCGGTCGCCGCCGCCGCCACCAGCGTGCGGGCCTCATCGTCGTCCTCAAAGGTTGCGAGCAAACCGGCCACACCGGTTTCGAGGGAGAAGTGCATGGCGATCACCCGGCGCACGGCCGGATGGGTGACCCAGTGCGGATCCAGATGCAGCGCCGCAAAATGAGAGAGTGCGGGCTGAAGCAGGACGTATTTGAGCAGCCATTGTTCCAGGGCCGGTGGCGGCGGCGCCTGCGGCGAAGGCTCCGAGTGCCGGGCGTTGGCGTCACCACCGGTGTCTTCGGGATCGCGGGTGGCCACCGGTGCGCGGCGCGCCTTTCGGAATTCGATCCGGGCCGCCTCCACGGTCACCCCGAGGCGCTGCGCCGCCTTTTGCGCGTAGGTGTCCACCAGCACCGCATTACCTGTCTTCTGCACGGCCTCGGCCATTTCGCGAACAATGGTCATCCGCCCGCGGTCCGTGGACGGGTCGTGCAGCAGGGTCAGGTGCCGTAACAGGAAGTCGAAGTAGCCCTCCGCCGACGCGAGGATCCCGCGGAACGACTCCGCACCATGTGCCCTGATGTAGCTGTCAGGATCCTCCGGCGCGGGGACGCTCGCGACCCGCACCGCAAGCCCCGATCCCAGCAGGGCGTCAAAGGAGCGGATGCTGGCGTCGCGTCCGGCCCGGTCGCCGTCGAAGCACAGCACCACCTCGTCCACGTAGCGCTTGAGGATGCGCGCATGCTCCGCCGTCAGCGCGGTGCCCTGCGGGGCGACCGCATTGCGGATGCCTGCGCCGTGGCAGGCGATGGTGTCGAGCTGGCCCTCGCAGATCACCGCGTGGCCGGCGTCGAGGATGGCCCGTTTCGCCTTGTCGAGGGCGAAGAGAATGCGGCCTTTGGTGAAGAGGGGTGTCTCGGGCGAGTTGACGTATTTCGCGGCTTTCTCATCGCCGGCGAGGATGCGCCCGCTGAACGCGATCACCCGACCCTGCTCGTCACAGATCGGGAAGAGGAGCCGTCCGCGGAACCGGTCGTAGAGGCGCCCGGTCTCCTCCTTGCGCAGGATGAGTCCGGCACGCTCGCAAAGGGCGGTGTCGAATCCCTTCGCGCGCGCCCAGTTCACCGTGTCGTCCCAGGCGTCGGGTGCGGCGCCGATGCGAAACTCCCGGACGGCCTCCGGCGGCACCCCGCGCCGCGTCAGGTAGTCGCGTGCCGCCTGTCCCGCCGCTTCGTTTTCAAGGCATTGCTGCCAGCGACGGGCGATGGCCTCGTGGAGCTTGAGCAACTGGTCCTTGAGTCCGCGCACCTCGCGCGCGGCCGGGTCGCGCTCCGTTTCGAGCGGGATTCGGGCCCGTTCCGCCAGCCGGGCGACCGCCTCGGGAAAGCTGATGTTTTCGTACAGCTCGACGAACTTGAAGACATCGCCGCCCTTCTGGCACCCAAAGCAGTGGAAGATCTGCTTGCCGGGATGGACGTTGAAGCTGGGGGACTTTTCCCGGTGGAACGGGCAGAGGCAGACAAAATTGGATCCCGCGCGCTTCAGGGGCAGCGCCGCGCCGACGATATCCACGATGTCGCTGGCGGCGCGAACCTGCTCGAGGAACGGCGACGAAAAATGGGGCATGGTCGGGCGCCTACTCCAGCACGGCACGTCCCCAGTCCTCGGGGCGGCCCTGGACGCCCGGACGCGGGGACCAGGCGAGGCGGCTGCGGTTGATGTTCTCCCCGGGGGCGGCATCGGCCTTGTCGCCGTCATAGATCAGGACGTTGAAACCGAGCCGCTGGCCGGCATCGCGGCGCAACCCGCCAATGTCGGCAAGAGGAATGGCCGCGCGGATCGCGTAGCCGTCCGGCGTCCGCCACGAGAGCAGCCGCGTTTCCGGGGAGGTTTCCTCCACGCGCCCCGGACGGGCATCGGCATCGCGGGCCGCGCGCACGACGCCCGTGGTGTCAAAGGGAAAGATCCCCAGCTTGAAGGTGCCCAGCGTGTGCTCCGCGCCCGCCGTGGGATCGAGGCAGAGTTCCACCGAATCGCCGCGCCAGTGGCCCTGGATGTCGTCCGGCGCAATTTGGCTCACCACCTGGTCGTCGCGCACCCGCACCTCGACGAACAGCCGGGTGCCGTCGTGCGCCACACGAAACCTGCCGCTGCAGTCGGCCGGATCGGTCACCCTGCCCTGCCAGGTCCGCGATTCGGGAATGGCATGCACGGGCAGCGCCGCCCACGCGGGGTCGGCGTCGTCCGCGTCCTTCATGGACAGGGGCCGGGAGATCCGCGGGATGCGGAGGGTGGGCACCGGATGCAGCCGCGCCGTTCCCCGCAACGCGGGGTCGCCGTCCTCGGCCACGGCGAGGATCTCCACATCCCCTTCGGCGCCGGGCGGCGGGGTGATGCGGACGGTCCACCGGGGGTCGCCCCCGGCCCCGTGCGCCAGGACCATCGAGGGAGGATCCGCCTGCCAGCCGTCCGGAACCTGGAAGCGAATCCGCGTGGCCCCGGACAGCGCGGCGCCGTGGGACACCGAAAAGGTGAGGGTGTTCGTTTCGCCGGTGGCAACTGGAAGGTCTGCGGTGAACTGCGCGGCCAGCGAGGCGATCCCCTGCTCCCGGGTCCATTGGCGGTACCACGCCACGGCAGGCCGGGGTTGGAACAGGATTTCCGGCCGGGGAGGTCCCGGTTCCGGGGGCTCGGAGGGAATTGGCACCGGCGTGTCGCCATCCACCGGCAGTCCTCGACGGAGGTCGGTTTCGTCGGTTGCGAACGGCACGACGCTTTTGACCAGGGTCCAGTGTTGCGGACGCCGCAGCCAGGGGGAGTTGGCGAAGGCGCCGAATCCCTGGGAGCGATGATGCGACAGCGCCACACCGGCGACCTCCCCGGCGTTGCGGCCGTCGGGGAGCGGTTGGGTGAGGTCCACGGTCGCTCCGGTGCCTGCCGGACCGCCGTAATACAGCTTGCGCACCTGCCAAACCCCGAGGCCCTCGTATCGGAGCTGATCGGGGAACCGCGCGGGATCGGCGGCGGCATCGAAGGCCTCGATGGCCAGGACGCCGGCGGCCTGGTGGTTGCCGTGCTGACCCGGGTTTGGCGCCGGATTCATGGTGAGGATGATGTCGGGGCGCAGGGTGCGGACGAGCCGGACCAGTCGTTCGAGCGTTCGCTCATGGCCCCATTTCTCCAGCGTGATGGACAGGCTCTCCGTGTAGGCGAAGTCGGTGCGGTCGAGAAAGTGGCATCCGCGGACGCCCAGGATCGCCAGGCAGTCGCGCAGTTCCATTTCGCGCAGGATGCCCAGGGCCGGGCCCCACTGGCGCCCCACCATGTTGCCGCCACCCTCACCGCGGGTGCAGTAGACTGCGGCCACCCGCAGGCCCTGCCCGAGAGCGGCGAGCGTCAGCGTGCCGGCGGCGCCGGTTTCGTCATCCGGATGCGCGAAGACGCCGAGCAGGTCCGTCTTGAGGAAGTCCGGTTCCGCACCGGCGGCCGTGCCGGGCAGGAGGGCGGCAAGAACCGCAGCCAGCTTTGGGAATCGCATGGACGCAAGATGCGCCATTCCCGCGGCCGCATGAAGGACGAACCGCCACCGGGGTCACCGAACCCGTTCGTAGGCGAATCCCTTGAGGTACTCGGTCTCCGGAATGGCGGGAATCACCGGGTGATCGGGGGACTGGGTATAGCTGGCCACGCGGCGGAGCGTGAGGCGGGAGTCGAAGGCGGCGGCGAGGATGACCTCCTCGAACAGGTTCCGATGGACGTGGTGGGAGCAGCAGAATGTCGCCAGCACGCCACCGGGCTTGAGCAACCGGAGCGCCCGGAGATGGATCTCCTTGTAGCCGCGGAGGGCGTCGGGGACGGAGGCCCGGTTCCGGGTGAAGGAGGGGGGATCAAGCACGATGAGATCAAAGCGTGGGATCACCCGCTCACCGCGTCCGACGGCGGTCCGCTCCTTGAGCCAGTCGAAGACGTTCGCCGCCTCGAACTGCACCTGTTTCGCCAGTCCGTTGGCCTCCGCATGGGCGCGGCCCGCGGCGACCGCGGCTTCGCTCTGGTCGAGGGCCAGCACGTTGCGGGCACCGGCCTGCGCGGCGTGGAGCGCAAAGCCGCCGGTGTACGTGAAACAGTCGAGGACTTCCGAGGCCCCCGCCGCAAGTGCACCGACCGAGGCGTAGTTCACCTGTTGGTCCAGGTAATGGCCGGTCTTGTGACCCTCCGCGAAATCCACGGTCCAACGCAGGCCGTTCATTCCCATCTCCGTCCGGTCGGGCGCCTCGCCCCAGAGGACGCCCTGGACGCCTTCGAGACCGTCGAAGCGGCGGGCGGCAGGGTCCCCACGTTCGAGAATGGCCCGGGGCTGGAACTGCTCCCGCAGCACCTCGCAGATCAAATCCTTCCGTCGTTCCATGCCCAGGGAACTGATCTGGACCACCAGCACGTCCTCATAACGATCCACGATCAACCCGCTGAGGAAGTCGCTCTCGGCATTGATCCACCGGTGCGAGGTCGCCCCGGGCAGCCACCGTCGTCGCACCGCGGCGGCCGCGGCGATGCGTTGCGAAAAGAATTCCCGGTCGCCGGGAACCCGGTCCCGGTCGAGCAGCCGGACCGCGATTCTGGATTTTGAATTGTAGAATCCGGTGCCCAGGAGGCGCTGGCGGTGGTCCTTCACCTGAACCCAGTCGCCGTCGGCTGCCGGACCGGTCAGGCGCAGCATGGAGTTGGTGTAGACCCAGGGGTGGCCGGCCGCGATGCGGTCGGCCTCGCCCGGCTTGAGCAGGACCGTGGAAAGATTCATGGCTTGTGGACAGATGGGGGCACACCAGGCGCCGACCAGACGGGCACGCTACCGGAGACCGTCGGGTTGTCCAAGCTGGCGCCGTCCTCGATTCCCAGCCGATGCGGCAGCAGAATCCCGCGGCGGCGAACGCGCGTCGGGGTCTGACGGGGTGTTGAGGATGCCACGGCTCCTCTTCCGCATCGCGGAGATTCATTCTAGTCTGTCGCCGCCATGTCACCCCGTGTCCGCACGCTGAGTTGGACCTTCGCCGCCCTCGTGGTGGCGTGGGCCCTGGCCCTGGGCGGCCTCGCGTGGATGCGGCACCTCAAGGTCACGCCTGCGAAGCTGTCCGCCTACCTGGAATCGGTGGACTTTGCACGGCTCTCCCCCGGGGACCGGATGAAGGCGCTGCGCAAACTGGCGACGATGTTGAACGCCCTGACGCCCGAGGAACGGCGGCAGATCCGACGGCATCCGGAGTGGGCCGCATGGTTCGGTTCGATGACTGACGAGGAACGGGGAACGCTGCTGGAACTCACGCTGCCGACCGGCTTCGGCCAGATGCTGACCGCCTTTGAGCAGTTGCCGGAGGAGAAACGCCGACAGGCCGTGGACGAAACGGTGCGCCGGCTTCGCGAGGATCAGGAAACGGCGTCTGCGGATGAGGACGCTTCCGGCCTGAGTCCGGAGATGCGCGACCGGCTGGTGGCGCTGGGGGTGAAATCGTTCATGGAACAGGGATCCCCCGAGACGCGCGTTCAGCTCCAGCCGGTGCTGGAGGAGATGCAGCGGGCGATGGAATCGGGACGGTTGTTTCGTCCGGGCCGCCGGATGCGGGGTCCATGAAGCGTCCGGGCGACGACGGGCGCGTCCTGGCATTCACACTGGTGGAGCTTCTGGTCGTGATGGCGATCGTGGGGGTGCTGGCCTCCTTGCTCCTGCCGGCCGCGGCCCGGATGACCGGCCGGGCCCGGTCCACGGCCTGCCGATCGAACCTCCACCAGATCGGGATCGGCCTGCGTCTCTATCTTGATGATCATGGGAACCGGTTCCCGATCATGATCAATCGCTCGCGGGAGGCACTTCCGGTACCAACGAACAGCGTCGAGGTCGTCCTGGGGGGCCGGCTGGGAAACCGCCGGGTCCTGCAGTGTCCCTCCGATCGCTCCCGGTTCTTTGAAGAGGCCGGTTCGAGCTATTTCTGGAACTTTCTGCTCAACGGCCAACGTGCGGACGGTGTCCGGGTGCTGGGTGTGCCCGTGTCCGGGGACGGGGTGCCGGTGTTCAGCGATCAGGACAACTTCCACGCCGTGCTGGGCCCCGGACGTTCGAAAAACCACCTGTACGCGGACGGGCGGGTGAAGCACTTCTTCGTGCTGGAACCAGAACGGTGATTGACCTGCACCATTTGACCAAGCGCTTCGGGCGCCACCTCGCGGTGGACGCCCTGGATCTGCACGTGCCGCGCGGGGTCATCTTCGGGCTGCTCGGGCACAACGGTGCCGGCAAGAGCACCACCATTGGCATGCTGCTGGGCCAGATCTGGCCGAGTGCGGGCGGTGCGCGCATCTGCGGGCATGAGGTGGCGACGCACCGGAGCCGGGCGCTGGAGACGGTCGGCGCCCTGTTCGAGGCGCCTGCCTTCTACGACTACCTGAGCGGCTGGCGGAATCTCGAGATTCTCGCGGGCTACTCGGCGGCCACCCCGGCGGCACGGATCCGCGAGGTCATCGCGTGGGTCGGTCTGTCGGGACGCGAACACACGCGGGTGCAGACCTATTCACATGGCATGCGGGCCCGGCTGGCGCTGGCCCAGGCACTGCTGCCCTCGCCGGCGCTCCTCATTCTCGACGAGCCCACCAACGGACTGGATCCGGAGGGGATTCATGAGATGCGGGACACCATCCGCCGCCTGCACGCCGAATTCGGCCTCACCATCCTGCTGTCCTCGCACCTGCTGGGGGAGGTGCAGCAACTGTGCAGTGCGATCGCCGTGCTGCACCGCGGGCGCAAGGTCTTTGACGGTTCGGTCGCCGAGGCCACGCGTTCGCGCAACCGGGTGCGGCTTGTCACCGACGACCTCCCCGGGGTCACGGGGCGGTTGCGGGACGAGGCCTGGATCACCGGGGCCACCCCGGACGGCCTGCTGACACTTCGCGACGGTGTCGAGTGCTGGATGGTGGTGAAGCGCCTGGTGGAACTGGGAGTTCCGGTGCATGCGGCAAGCCCCGAGGAGGAAACCCTCGAACGATTTTACCTGTCCGTGGTGCGCCAGGCGGGGCAGGCCGCCTCCTCCGGCGCTGAGACGTCCCTGACGTAACTCCTGTGTTCCCCAACCAGCTCAAACACGAACTTTGGAAGCTCTTCGGCAAGAAGCGCACCTACATCGGATTTGGTGCGTTCCTGCTCGCGCAGGCGGCGATCATCGGGATCTTCCGGTACACGCGGGCCACGCAGTCCATCCGGCGGGCGCTGGAGGGGGGTGGATATCCCGCCGCCGAGTTCCTGACGGCGGGGACCATCGCGACCCAGGTGGTGCTTCCGGTCGCCTTCCTGCTGTTGCCACTGTATGTCGCGCTGGTCGGCGGGGACCTGGTCGCCAAGGAGGCGGAGGACGGCACCCTGCGGATGATCCTGTGCCGTCCGGTTTCGCGGTTGCGGTTGCTTGCGCTGAAGTGGCTGACGGGCGCCGTGTTTGCGGTGCTCCTGTCCCTCGGGCTTGGCCTGTTCGGATGGCTGATCGCCTCGATCTGGTTTCCGCAGGGCCCTTTGTTTGCGATCCAGTTTGACGGGGGCGGACCGGGCGGGGGGTTCGCCGTCTTTGGTGCGGGCGCGGGCCTGGGCCGGTACGCCGCGGCGCATGCCCTGCTGGCCACCAAGGCCGTCACGGTGCTGAGCCTTGGGTTCCTGTTCTCCTGTTTCAACATGAAACCCGCCGCCGCCACCATCCTGGCCCTGTCGGTGCTCTTTGCGAACGCCATCCTGATGAACATCCCGTGGTTTGCGGAATACCGCGGCTGGTTCCTCACCCATCATCTCAATCTGTGGCAGTGGACCTTCCTGCCGACGCCACCGCTGGCCCGCATGGTGGAATCGCTCTGCCTGCTTGCGGGCTTCAACGCCACATTCTTTGCCGTCGGCGCCGCCATCTTCCAGATGCGCGACATCAAGTCCTGAGCCGGCGCTGATGGATGTCCTGCCCCTGCGGGTTCCCCTCGAATACCTTGTCGCCTTTTCCCGCAAGGGACGCTGGTTCTGCCCCTCCTGCCATCAACGCAAGGTTCTGCAGACCGCCGCCCACCTGGTGGACCACATCCTGCTTCCCGTACCCCACCGACACGTCGTCCTCGCCCTGCCCAAACTGCTGCGACCCCTCTTCCGTCGGGATCGCAACCTCCTCCGGCGCCTCTGTACCGTCGCACAGCAGACGCTGACCCAACTCCTGCGCACCGCCCTGGGATTGCCTCGCGGACGCCCCGCCTTCCTTCTCACCCTCCACACCTTCGGCGAATACCTCGACTTCCACCCCCACATCCATGCTCTGATGGCCGATGGCCTCCTGGATTCTGGAGGGCCAGTGGCACCCCGCTCCCCAGATCCCGCACGGCATTCTGGAGTCCGCTTTTCGGGACCGGATCTTCGCCGAACTCCTCCGGTTGCGTCGAATCTCCCCGCAACGGGTGGAGCGCATGCGTGGCTGGAAGCACACCGGATTCAACGTGGATGCCGCCCGGAGTGTGTCCCCGGAGCATCTCGCCGAACGGGAGGCACTCTGCCAGTACATCCTGCGCAACCCCTTCTCCGCGGCCAAGATCACCCTGGAGCAACCCGGGGACGTGGTGATCTACCGCTCGCGGCTCAATGCCAAGGTCCACCGCAACTTTGAGGTCTTCGCCGCGGAGGACTTCCTGGCCGCACTCTCGCAGCACATCCCCGACCGGGGTGCCCAAATGATCCGGTACTACGGCCTGTGTTCGAACAAGAGCCGCGGCTGCCGGAGTCGCGCCAATCCCGCCGCGAAGGTGGCTTGGCCCAAGGGCTCTCCGCCTCCACCGGCCAAGCTGCCCGCCCGCAAGTGGCGGGATTTCATCCGGCAGGCGTGGCATACCGATCCCCTCCAATGCCCCGAATGCGGCAAGGCGATGCGCTTCATCGCCCTGATCGAAGAGCCCGCCGCCATCGAGAAAATCCTCCGCCATCTCAATCTGTGGTGTGGACCCGCCACCTTCGCCCCGGCGCGGCCCCCACCTCCTCCTCCAGCCTCCGGTCTGCAGCTTCTAGTATCCGTCCCACAAGGCGACGATCCCGCGCCTCTCCACGATGGCGAGTTCCTGATCGAGACCTCCCCGATGCCGGACTACGAGAACGTCCTCACCGACTGAAGCCTGCTCAGCCGATGGACGCCAGCCTGCAAGCGACACCCTGGAATCGGGTAGTGCACTGGGATCCCTGCCCCCTCTGGCGGCCTTCGACAGCCCCTCGACCCTCTCCCGCCTCGGAGAAGCTTCGCCGCAGGCGAAAATTGGCAGTTGACACCGCTCAAATCGCGAATTGAACTCACTTTGAAGATCGGGGCAGTGCAACCAAATCTCCCTTTCCCGGCGAAGCGTCAAAAAACCAATTTCCTACCAGTAGTAGTAAGCGTGCCGCCGTGGTGTTGTTGACCGCGTTGCCTCGCAAGAAGTGGCGGGCCATCGTCGCCGAGAACCCCCCGCGTGAGGACAACAAAGAGGACGCCGCCGTGGGGGTCAACGAGGACACGTTCCCCGATGCCCTGGTCCCCGCCTCAATCGTGAGCATCAAGCCTGCACAGGGCGACCGCGATGCGTTCCTCGAGGCACTGTCGGACGCCCAGTTCTCTCCGGGCGAAGCGTAAAAACCAAATTCCTAACAGTTCATCCAATGAAAAACCTTATCATTCTCGTAGTACTCATCCTCCTTTCGCCGTTTGTATACAACTGGTGGAAAGAGTCTTCCCTCGAGCACGAAAAGCAAAAGGTGCAAGTGAGACACCTTGAAGAGCTGAAGACGAAACCAAGGATGTCCATGACCGTGATGACAACATCCTGGTCAAAAGATATCTATAGAGCACTCGACGCTCGCAATGAGCGAGTGCATTGGGTCAATGTGACTCAAAGGCCAGGTCTATTCCTCCAAGTCAGGGTGAATAAGAGCATGATTTATGATGTTCCACCCGATGGGCCACCCTTGGTTTTGGAAGATGGACCTGTGTCATCGTTTGAAATCAGAGTAGACCCGAAGCACCACGGTCCCGATGTATACGGGACTGTTGATTTCTGGAAAGATTAACCAAAACAAAAAAGCGACCTGCGGTCGCTTTTCATTTTATCTTACTTGATTTATTGATTGCAAAACAAAATTTATAATACCGTATGCCGAAAGCATTATAGCCACACCAATGAAACCAAAATGGGCTCTTCAGCAGAATTTGTGGGTGAAAACTGGGGATTGAGAGCGGGTGGGGAGAGAGTTTGAAGGGGAACCGTCCGGCCATGGGACGCGTTGGGGCGAAGTGCGCTGGCGCAGGCGAGTCCGTTACGCAGTGGCGACCGGCGGCGACGCGAGCTGTGGCTCGGAAGCCCGTCGCCGCCGCTCGCCGCGCCAGCGCTCGACCGCTCCCGGGTGTGCCGAGGGCGCCTGGGCTCCCGAGGGGAGGGGGGATGGTGAGGGGCGACCCATGGTGTATCATCGAGCGGACAAAGGGATCAACGACACCACCAACAGCCCCCCTCACCATGGCCACACTAAAGGCACTCCTGAATCGTAAGCGGTAAGGGGAGCGCATCTACCGGAGGGGTTGATGGTGTGGCAGGCTGGGAGGATGAACACGGAATGCGTTGCACTGAGGGCCTCCGTCCCCGCGGCGGAGCGGCAGCGGTGGGTGCAGAGGTACCGGGAGGGAGATCTGGGACTCCGTCGGTTTGCTGAGGTACATGGCCTGAGGGCATCGCAGCTTCATTACTGGATCTACGGGGGGCGCGGGGCCAAGTCCCGGAAGGCCGCCGACGTACTGCGGCCCGCGGAACCCATGTTCCGCGAGGTCGAGTGGGTCCGTCGGTCGCCCCCGGATCCCGGGGGCGGCTGGGACGCGGAGATCGCGTGGAGGGACGGCACCTGTCTGCGGGTCCGTCGGGACACCGATCCGGCATGGATCGGGGCCCTGGCCCAAGCGATCCGCCGCCCATGCTGATCGAGACCGCCAGCCTGCGGGTGTTCGTCGCGGTGGAACCTGTGGACTTTCGCCGGGGGTTCGACGGACTGACCAGTCACGTCCGGGGTGTCCTCCGGCGAGAGGTCCTGGAGGGCGGGCTCTTCGTGTTCACTAATCGTCGTCGGAACCGCCTGCGGCTGCTGTGGTGGGACGGCAGCGGGCTGTGGCTGGCGACCAAACGATTGGAGCGAAATTCCTTCGACTGGCCGCGCGGAGAAGGGCCCGCGTTGACGCTGCGCTCCGACCAGCTCACCGCCCTGGTGGCGGGCCTGCAGGTGCGCGAAAAGCCGGGCTGGTATCGGCGATGATCCGCAAAGTTTGAGCTGGACTCTGCTCCCGGCGCCGATCATCTTCGGACTCATGACCCGCGCATGCATCCTCCAGGGACGGCGCATCGAGCCGTCGGACGTCGTCCGGATTCGGGAACTGATTGGCAGCCACCCGGAGTGGAGTCGTTACCGCTTGTCGCGGGAGTTGTGCTCGCTCTGGAACTGGCGCACCGACCGCGGTGAGTGGAAGGACATGGCGGCCCGTACGCTGCTCGGCAAGCTGCACCAGCGGGAATGGATCCAGCTGCCGCCGCCGCGCATCGTGTCGCCCAACCGCCATCGCCTTGCGCCCCCGCCTCCGCGCCTCTGGGACACCTCACCGATCACCGGAAGCCTGTCCAGCCTTGCGTGGGGCGTGCGCATCGAGGAAGTCAGCACCCGCACCGGGGATCGGGCCGAGGTGCGGTCGGCGTTGGCAAGCTTTCACTACCTGGGATACCGGGCCCCGGTTGGGGAGAGCCTGCACTACGCGGCACGCGACGCCGCCGGGCGACTGCTGGCGGTAATGGTGTTCGGGGCCGCGGCGTGGAAGTGCGCAGTGCGCGACCGGTGGATTGGCTGGAGCCCCCGGCAGCGGGAGGTGGGGTTGGGCAGGATCGCCAATCAGAGCCGCTTCCTGATCCTGCCCTGGGTGCAGGTGTCTCACCTGGCCAGCCACCTGCTGGGTGCGGTGGCCCGGCGCATCGCCGCCGACTGGAAGGACAAGTACGGCCATCCGGTGGTCCTGCTGGAAAGCTTCGTGGAGGGGGAACGATTCCGGGGCACCTGCTACCGGGCCGCCAACTGGCAGGCGCTGGGCAGGACGACCGGCCGCAGCCGGCAGGATCGGGAGCGCACGCTGCGAGTGCCGGTCAAGGAGGTGTTCGTGTTGCCGTTGCAGGCGGACTTTCGAAAGGAGCTGAGGGCATGAAGCCATCGGATTCATCACCCGAGATGGGCCGGTTCCAAGAACAACTGAAGGCCCTGCAAGGCGAACTGGACCGGCTCAAAGCGGAACGAGATCAGGGGCAAGCCGAGGCGGCCCGGCTGAGGGGTGCGTACGCAAAGCTCCAGGCCGAGAGCCTCCGCCGGAGCCAGGAATACGAGCAACGTGAAGCCGAGGTGGCTCGATGGAAGGAGGATGCCGAACGTCTGCAGGCGAAGAATCAGGAACTGGAGGTCCTGAAGAACGGGCTGGAGGCCCAACTGGAGGAGGCGCTGAAGGAGTTGGAGGAGTTGCGTCGCCAGCTCTTCGGTGAGAAGTCCGACACGCTCAACCCGGAGCAAGAGGCCCAACTCGGGGAACTGGAGGAGGACCTCAAGGAACAGGCGCAGCGCGACCCCCCCGTCAGCGACGACGTCCTCGAGGACGAGGAGGAGAAGCCCGCCAGGAAACGTCGCCGGCGCCACCCCATGCCCGACCATCTCGAACGGGAGACGGTCGTGCTCGAACCCGAGGGACTGGATGCCTGCCCGCAGTGCGGCAAGACCCGTGTGTGCCTCGGTGAGGAGGTCAGCGAGGAGCTGGAGTATGTGCCGGCCAAGGTGGTTTGCCGCCGGACGGTCCGTCCAAAGTACGGCTGCCAATGCGGGTGTGGCGGCGTGAGGATTGCGCCCCTGCCGCCTCGGCTGCTGCCGCAGAGCAAACTGGGGACGGGACTGGCGGTCCACCTGCTCCTCGCGCGCTTCGACGACCACGTCGCCTACTACACGCTGGAACGGATCTTCCGCGAACGCCACGGGGTCGTGATTCCCCGTCAGCAGATGGTCCAGTGGGTGGAGCAGATTGCCTTTGTGCTCCAGCCGGTGGTGAGGCGGATGTTCGAACGGATGAAGCAGGGGGGCTATCTCCAGGTTGATGAGACGCCGGTCCGCGTGCTGGATCCGGAGGTGAAGGGGAAATGCGCCAGGGGCTATCTCTGGTTTTACGCCGTTCCGGGCGGGGACGTGTACCTGGATTTCCAGGACACCCGCGGACGCCGTGCCCCCTGTGCACAACTCGGGGCGTTTGAGGGCACGATCCAAACCGATGCCTATGAGGTGTACGATTCGCTCAAGAAGGTGATCCGGACGCTCAGGCGCATCGGATGTGCCGCTCGTTCGCGGCGCAAGTTCTGCCGTGCGGTGCGGGAGGGAGATGCCCGTGCCATCGAGTTCATCGGCCTGTTTCGGAGGCTCTACCGGCTGGAACGTGAGCTGAAGGCCATGAGTGCGGAGGATCGGTACGAAGTTCGGCGGCAAAAGGCGGCCCCGCTGTGGGAGTCGCTCCGGGCGAAGGCGCTGCGCGCTGCAACCGCAACTCCTGCCCCAAAGCAGCCTGGGAAAAGCCGTCAGCTACCTGCTCAACGAGTACGAGGCCCTGATCGGGTATCTGGAATCGGGCCGCTTCGAAATCGACAACAATCTGGTGGAAAACTCGATTCGAGGGCCGGCGGTGGGGCGGAGACGATGGCTCTTCATCGGGCACCCGGATGCCGGATGGCGCAGTGCGGTGATTTACTCGGTGATCATCAGTTGCCGGCGGCGCGGGATCAATCCGCAGGAGTACCTCAGCGATGTGCTCCGGCGGTTGCCGGGGATGAACATCACGCAGATCGACGAGGTCCTGCCCGAAAACTGGAAGCAGCCTCCTCCGGCACCGGCCTGAGCCTGAGGCCCCCACGAAGTTCAGGAGCAGCGCCCCGCCGCAATCAGCGGCGGGGACATGCACCTGCCTTACCGCTTACGTTCAACTGGCCACCCGGGCGTTGGACGAGGTGCGGCGTCGGGAGCGCCGCGAATTTCCTGAGGAACTCCAAGGCGCCCGGTGGGCGTTGCTCAAGCCGGAGGGTCAGCTCACCGCGGAGCAGCAGCGGATCCGCCAACGGGTCTGCTCGGGCCAGCTCCAGACCGGCAAAGCCTTCAACCATGTCGATGCCCTGCGCACGATCATGGCCCAGACGGATGCCCGGGCGGCCGAGGCCGATCTCAAGTGGTGGTGCAGCTGGGTGGCCCGATCCCGCATCCCGGAGATGAAGCAGGTGGCCCGCACGATCCGCAACCACTGGGACGGCGTGGTCGCCTACCTCAGGACCCGCATCACCAACGGAGCCGCTGAAGCGATCAACGGCCTCATCCAGAATGCCAAGCGCAAGGCTCGCGGCTTCAAGTCCGTCGAGTACTTCACCGCCATCATCTACCTCATCGGTTCTCATCTCGACTTTAACCTCCCAGATCCCCTTCCTTCCACCCACACAAAGTCATCTTGAGCCCACTTTCGTGAATTACCCCACCGGATCCCCCGATGTCCGTTTCTTAGCGCGACGATCCCGCGCCTCTCCATGACGGCGAATTCCTGATCGCCCCCCGATGCCGGACTACGAGAATATCCTCGCGGACTGAAGCCCCTCAGCCGATGGACGCCAGCCCGCGAGCTGCGTCCTAGAAACGGACAGGGTACTCGGCGCCCTGCCCCCCCCTCTGGCGGCCTTCGACAGCCACTCGACTCGCTACGGCTTGGGAGAAGGCTCGCCGCAGGCGAAAATCGAAAGTTGACACCGGGAAAATTGCGAAGTGAACTTCCAAAACGGTCGGGTCAGCAGAATCAAATCTCCCTCTCCCGGCGAGGCGCAAAAACCAAATTCCTGCTATGTATTGGGTCAAGGGCGAGTTTTGGGGTTTCTGAAGTTCGATGCTGATTTTATGAGGCATCGTTTCTTTTCAATCTGAGCAGCACCTGCCCTTTGAAACTACCCCCAGGCCGGGCCGCGAATGTTCCTATCCCTAAATGCTTCTTTGATTCCCTCGCCGCCCGGGCAATTTCGATCGGGTCTTGATCGGTTGAGCTGGCTTCCCCGGATGGTTCCGCCGCTCGCACCGTGGTCCCTTCCGATCCAACGTTTTTCCTACCATGTGGCCGCCTTGGCTTCGGCGTCACAACCTGCTATCCGGGTCGTTCGCTTCGGGAAGTGCGCCGACGATGGTGATGTCCGTAACCGACAAAGGTGGGAAAACGAGCGCGCCCAGTCTACCAGACGGCCTTGGAAGGCCAGGAATTTGAACGGGTCGCGCGCCGTTTTCCGGAAAGAGAATACGGAGAAAGGGAGTTCAGCCATTGGGGAGACGGAGCCGAAGGCTTCAACCGGCGGTCATCACCCAACCCAGTTGTTCAGGGGTGCGGCGTCCGGTCTTCCATCGCCAGAGGTCCACCAGCAGTTGTCGGGCGAAGGCCACGATGGCCCGTTTCCGCGCCCGGGCGTGGGCCTTGGGATTGAGCAGCACGGGATGCCACTTGCGGACCAGATAGTAGTCCGGCTGGAAGAGCAGGATCCGCCACGCCAGCTCCACCCGTTCGGTCCGCAAATGCCGATTGCCCGACTTGGTGATGCTCAGGTCCGCGTGGCCTTCCCCGGAGGCGCTCACTCCATCGGTCAGGCCGGCATAGCTGCCTACCTGCCGCCGGTTCTTGAAGCGATTCCAGTCCACGACCTCGGCTTGGACGTTCTCGTGCGTCAGTCGCCCCATGCCCTTGGGCATCACCGCGGGGGCATCCCGCTCGACGAGTCCGCTGAGGGCGCGCACGGCCTGATCCGTCGCCAGGATCAGCGGATGAAAAACTTCCATACGTTTGACCTGCTAGGGTTCCAAGGTCGCCTTCAGGACCTCCCACCGCCCGGCCTTCCACCAGTGGTTGGTTTCGCGTCGTCCATTCAGCAGCATCAGGCAGCGTCCTTGGGCGGCCAGGCTCAGTCGTTGTTCACGCAGTTGCTGGCGCTGACGTTTTCGCGCCCGCTTCTGCTCCTCCGCCTCGGTAGAGACGTGAACGATGGACAGCGCCTTGTCATTACCGGCGCGGTAGCGATCCGGACGCGTGGCCAGTTCGAGGGCATCGGTCCGGTCGTTGTTCACCCCGGCACGCCGGGTATCCAGGCAGGTGGGGCAGATGACGTAATTCACCACACCCCGGGCGATGAGCTGGCGGTGCAGCCAGAATCCCGTCGGGCCGGCTTCGTAGCAACTGAACACCTCCTCGGCCTGGGCCCTCTGTTCCACCACCCATTCCAGGAGGCGCGTGACGCTCATCTTCTGGGGCGTCTGCGGTTTGGCCCCCTCGACCATGCGGACGACCATGAGATCCCCGGCGTGGACATCCAACGCCAGCTTGATCTGGCGGTAGGGCCGCGGGGGTGCCGGACCCGTTCCGGGGCTTGCGGATCGCTCTGTGGAGGCCGCAGGTCTGGAGGCTGTGGCTGCCGATTCGGCAGACGTGGATGTGGTAAGCGTTTTCATGTTCATTCCGACCCTGACCCGATTTCGGTCTGCTGACACCTCTCATGCCATCTATCAGAAAAATGAATATTAAAACAATATACTACCTAGTGACACTAGGTGCACATTTAATTCTCTTGTTTTGGGGACTAAAAGGTTGGCTGTTTAGCGGTGGTACAGATCTGAAATCAACGGCAATTTTATTGACCGCTCTTGTTTCAGGTGTGTATGCAATCAAACAACTTCCGAGTAATCCTCTGACATACGGAATCATCACGTTTTTGGGTAAGAGAACTCCCATCAGCGTGAGAGAAGGTTTGCAGTTTATCCCCATTGGTTTTGGATTGGAACCCGTAGAAATACGGAATATAAATCTAAATATACCGGTTAACGTAGTTGCGAAAGCTAACCAGCAAACGATCAATCTCCCCGGAATAGTAACAGTTACTATCAGACCAAGCATAGACTGCTTGAGCAAAATTGTAGACAATGGTGGTTACGATGGTATCGGAGCGATTCTCAAAGGTCCAGTACAGATCGCTACAAATTTTCAATGTAACGGTAGAGAGCTGGATGACCTTGTGACCTCTACCCCAATTTTCAGTGCGTTTATCAGAAAACATTTGGAATACATCACAGAAGATGATGACCCGAATGATGATTTTCGATTTGCGGGTGCAATAATCCAGAGTCTGCAAATTAAATTTATAATCCCAAATGAAATCAATGAACCTCGTATAAGACTAATCGCCTTCAGAAAAAAGACAGAAACATTTAAATTACAACAAGAAACAATTGAAAGATTGCTTGACGAGCATATGAAAAAAAACCCTGAAGCCAATCGTAACAAGGTCCGTGCTGATATCGAGACCAATTTGAAAATCCTCACAGGTCAGATCAAAGAAATAAAAGTCACCAGCACTGGTGGCTCAATCCCCATCATTCAATGAAAAATTCATAATTCTTATTGTAATCCTTATTCATTCGCCGTTCGTGTACAACTGGTGGAAAGAGTCCTCGCTCGAGCACGAAAAGCAAAAGGTGGGCTATGTGTGAGTTTGTGTGGGTGAGAACCAGGCCATTGGGGTGATTCGGTGCGGTCGGCGCCCTGCGGCCGTCAAGGTATTCGACCTTGCCGCCTTCGGGCCCCGACCTGGCCGCGGGTAAGGTTCTGCCTCGCAGAACCGGGTCCTCAGGGGACCGGGGGCTCCAAGGGCTGACAGCGGCGCCCCTGCGGTGTACTTTGGCGCCATGGATTCCAATGTGGTTTTTGCTCTGGCCCTCTGGCCCTGTGCGGTAAAGTGACAGGTTCAGAGATTGACACACTGGGGGACACCGAGTAGAGATGCTCCATGCGCATGGCACGGATGAAGGTGAAGGCGGAGGAGGGGCGGGTTGGGGTGTACCACTGCATCTCCCGCGTCGTTGGCGGTCAGCGACTACTCGACGATCTGTGCAAGGAGAAGCTCGCCGAGATCCTCCTCAAACTCGCCCGGTTCTGCGGGATCGAGATCATCACCTACTGCGTGATGGGCAACCACTTCCACCTGCTCCTGCGCGTCCCGGCAGCACGGGAAGTCCCGGATGCCGAACTGCTCCAACGCCTGGAGGGGTTCTACGGCAAGAGAGGGATCCTGACCGTCCTGGCCCGGGAGGGATTGGAGAAGCGTGGGGCGGTGGATCCGGATATTCGCCAGTCGCTGCTGGAACGAATGGGCGATGTGTCCGCGTTCATGAAGGAGTTCAAACAGCGCTTCAGCCGCTGGTACAACCGCCAGACCGGCCGCTTCGGCACGCTATGGGCCGAACGTTTCAAGAGCGTCCTGATCGAGGACAATCCGGGTACGGTCCGCATGGTGGCCGCGTACATTGACCTGAATCCGGTGCGGGCCGGCATCGTGCAGGATCCCAAGGACTACCGGTTCTGCGGCTATGCCGCCGCCCTGACGGGCAACCGGGTGATGCGCAAAGGGTTGATGAGCTGCCTGAAGCCGCTCGCCTGGGGGGAGGCGGCGGCGGAATACCGGGAGAGTCTGTTCGTGACGGCGGGGAGCCCGGGGCGGAGCGACAAGGTGGCGCTGGATCGGGAGGCAATCCTGGAGGAGCTGCGACGCGGCGGGGCGTTGAGCGTGCCGCAGGTGCTGCGCCTGCGGGTGCGCCACCTGACCGACGGGGTGGTGCTGGGATCCAAGGCGTTCGTGAACGAGGTGTTCGTCCAGCACCGCGAACGTTTCGGCGCCAACCGCAAGGATGGGGCGCGTCGGATCCGGGGTGTCCCTCTACCCGGGATCAGCGTGCTGAGGGATCTGCAGGTGCGGGCGGTCGGGTAGCCTGGCTCCCATGGGACCGACGCGTCGGGCGCAATCCATCACGCACCGATCCGTCGCCGTCCATCTCCCCCAACCGCAATCTCCAGCAAAGTCGTCTCGCCCCGCGTGATCCCGCTCAGCGTCAGGTATGGCGGTCGGGGATAAAGTGACAGGTTCAACATTGACAAATTGGAGTGAGGCGAGTAGGAAATCACCCATGCGCATGGCACGACTGAAAATGAAGGCGGAGGAGGGGCAGGCGGGGGTGTACCACTGCATCTCCCGCGTCGTTGGCGGTCAGCGACTGCTCGACGATCTGTGCAAGGAAAAGCTCGCCGAAATCCTCCTCAAACTCGCCCGGTTCTGCGGGATCGAGATCATCACCTACTGTATGATGGGCAACCACTTCCATCTGCTCCTGCGCGTCCCGGCAGCGCGGGATATCCCGGATGCCGAACTGCTCCAACGCCTGGAGGGGTTCTACGGCAAGAGAGGGATCCTGACCGCCCTGGCCCGGGAGGGATTGGAGAAGCGTGGGGCGGTGGATCCGGATATTCGCCAGTCGCTGCTGGAACGAATGGGCGATGTGTCCGCGTTCATGAAGGAGTTCAAACAGCGCTTCAGCCGCTGGTACAACCGCCAGACCGGCCGATTCGGCACGCTGTGGGCCGAACGTTTCAAGAGCGTCCTGATCGAGGATAACCCGGGAACGGTCCGCATGGTGGCTGCGTACATTGATCTGAATCCGGTGCGGGCCGGCATCGTGCAGGATCCCAAGGACTACCGGTTCTGCGGCTACGCCGCCGCCCTGACGGGCAACCGGGTGCTGCGCAAGGGATTGATGAGCTGCCGGAAGCCGTTCGCCTGGGGGGAGGCGGCGGCGGAATACCGGGAGAGTCTGTTCGTGACGGCGGGGAGCCCGGGGCGGAGCGACAAGGTGGCGCTGGATCGGGAGACGGTCCTCGAGGAGTTGCGACGCGGCGGGGCGTTGAGCGTGCCGCAAGTGCTGCGCCTGCGGGTGCGGCACCTGACCGACGGGGTGGTGCTGGGATCCAAGGCATTCGTGAACGAAGTGTTCGTCCAGCACCGCGAACGTTTCGGCGTCAACCGCAAGGACGGGGCGCGACGGATCCGGGGGGTCCCACTCCCCGGGATCAGCGTGCTGAGGGATCTGCAGGTGCAGGCGGTCGGGTAGCTGGCTCCCATGGGACCGACGCGTCGGGCGCAATCCATCACGCACCGATCCGTCGCCGTCCATCGCCCCCAACCGCAATCTCCAGCAAAGTCGTCTCGCCCCGCGTGATCCCGCTCAGCGCCAGGTATGGCGGTTGGTGAATCGTGGAGTTTCCCCGAACCCGGACTGCAACTCCACACGCCCCAAAGCGCCAGAGGGCTGGCGCAGTCCATGAGGCTTTGCGTCATGACACCGAAGGCGTGCGAAATCCGCCTCGGTGCGCATCTCAGTTTTTTGCGGAGCGGGAGAGGGGAAAAGGGTGGTGGGAGTTAATTATTGGAGAAGGAGGGCGGTTTGGCGTGGGGAAAGAGGAGAGGCCAGCGGCCATTGCGCCAGAGGGTTTCCAGCTTCAAGAAAAGCTTTAAACCTGTCACCTTATGGACTGGCCCGCTGGGTGGGCGATGGCCTTGCGGGGATCTTCCAGGCCCGGACGGCACTGGGCATGACGCCGTTGTTCACCGCGGTGGCCATCGCGGTTGCCCAGGCGGCCGGTGTGGATCCCATGCAACCGGCCTTGGGTGCCTGCATCGGGGCCTCCATGGGGTTCCTTCTCCCCGTGTCCACCGGCCCCAACGCCATCGTGTACGGGTCCGGTTGCGTTCCGCTGGTGCAGGTGATGCGTCGCGGCATCCTTCCGCCGGCCCGCGAGCCCCGCCGCCCGTCGCGCCGGACCAGGGGCCCGGCAGTCACGCGTCTGCCGATTCAAGGGCTGGGTGCGATGGCGATGCCGCTCACGGCGAAGATGCCGGTGGCCTCGGGGCTGGTCCCCTTCACGAATTCCAGCCTGGTGATGACCTTGCCCGTGTGCGGGCCGGTGGTGAGGTCAAAATCCGTCTGGTGCAGGCTGAAGCCGGGCGGCACGGGATCGTATGTGAACAGGGCGCCAGCAGTCCGGCTGCGGGCAAGGCCGCGGATCGCCGGTCGGCGGGTGGGCGCGCTGGGGCTGCCGTCCCACCAGTCGGGCGCGAAGAATGGCAGCGCTTCGCTGGTGGAACCGTCCGCGTAATGGATGAACAAGGCGCCGTTGCCGCCGCCGTTGGCCGAATGGGCGAGAACATGCAGGCTGCTGCAGGCCGTCGGTGTGGTGAGCACCAGCGAATTGGTGCGCCGCGCGTTGTTCAGCCAGAGCACGTTCGAACTGGAATAGGGCCGCAGCTCGAAAAGCACCGTGGTGTCCAGTTGGCTGATGATCTGGCGGTCGGCCGGGAGGCCGTTGGTGCGGCCACCCAGACCGTTCTCGAACCAGGCTGCGCCGAAGGAGTCCATCGCCTGCGCCCGGCGGACGGGCTGGTTTTCGAGGACCACGTCGCGGTTCCAGCCGGTCACGGCCAGCGGCTCGACCTGTCCGGAGAAGCCTTGCAGCCGGAAGTAGCGGAGCGGTGACGCCGACGGGTTGACCCGGACTTCACTGTTGACTTCCGTCCAGGGGAGGCCGGCCTCGCGCCAAGGGGTGGCGGCGTCGAGGGTTTCGCGGCCCTGCAGTTCCAGTCCAGCGAGGCCGGAGGCCCAAAAGACCTCCGCTGCATCGCCGGCCGGCCGCGCGCCCAACTGGGGCAGGCCCACCGTGATGACCCGATCCACGGCAACCGGCGCATAGTTCGCATCGCCCGCCTGCTCGGCCCGCACCACCACGCGGCCGATCCCGGAAAAGTTGAGCTGGTTGCCTTGCACGGCGCCGGGGCCGCTCGGCACTGAATAGGTTACGGGAAATCCGGTGGAGGCGGTGCCCCCCAAGGTCAGCGGACCTTGGTAGGTTAATGCGGACGGGAGTTCCCAATGGAGCGCCTGCGGCTGACCGGCGCGGAAATCCAGGATCAGCAGGCCGGCGGTCTCGTCGGCAACGAAGACCCGGTTGCCCACCCGCTGCGCCGCATACGCCCCGCCGGCGGTTTCGTAGAGGGTGAGGCGCATCGGGCTGGCCGGGTTGCTCACATCAATCACCTCCACCCCGAGATCGCGGGCCGCCACAAAGGCGTAGTTGCCCGCCACCTGTACGCTCGACCGGAAAGGGATCGAAGGTAGTTGGCCCAGGAACGTCGGAGCGGCCGGGTCGCGCACGTCCAAGATGATCAGGCCGGCCGAGGCGTAGGCGAGATACGCCAGTCCGTCCACGACCTGAAAGGCAGCGGGAACGCCCGCAAATCCGTTGAAGCTGCCGCGTTGAACGGGCATCGCCGGGTTGGTCACGTCGAGCACCACGAAGCCGGCATCCTGGTCCGACACGTAGACGAGGTTGCCCACCACCTGCACCGCGAAGCCCTCGCCGGGTAACGCGAGGCCGCCCACGCGGACAGGTGCGGCGGGATTGCTCACGTCCAGAACGACCACGCCGGGAGGCTCGCCGACGAGGTAGGCGAACTGGCCCGCGACCTGCATCGCCGTGACCCAAACGCCGGTATCGTAGCTGCCCACGCGCACGGGGCTGGCCGGATTGCTCACGTCAATGATCTGAAAGCCCGCGTAGAGGGTGGCGAGATAGGCGAGGGATCCCTCCACTTGCACCGCCACGGCGGAGCCTCCGGTCTCGAAACTGCCGAGGCGAATCGGGCTGGCCGGGTTGCTTACGTCCAAAATCTGCAGGCCGGCCGCCCCGTTGGCGACGTACGCGCGGTCTCCGGCCACCTCCACCGCCAGGGCTCGACCGCTGGTGTCGAAGCCGCCGAGACGTTCCAGGACGGTCACAGGGACGTTGAACCTCCGTTCCTCCCGGATCGGCAGATGTGCGTCGTCGCCCGCCTGTTCCGCTGTGACCGTCACCATGCCGAAGTTGGTCACCGTGAGGGTGCCCCCACTGAATTCGGCCGGGCCTGTCAAGGATACCGTCACCGGCAGGCCGCTGCTGGAGACGATGCTCAGGGGATGGACCGTTCCGAGCGCTAGCGTCTCTCCGCTTACCCCGTGCCAATCCAGCACCTGCACCCGACCGACCCGGAGGTCGAGCGTCATCGGATCGTCCGCGCCGACGGAGGGGTAGGCGAGGCTTCCCGTCACCGTCACGCCCTCGCCAAAGCCGGTGGTATTGAAGCCGCCGAGATGGGTGAAGAGGACGCCCTCGGTCTGTGCGGCGGCCGGGAAGACGAGGCGAAGCAGGAGACCAAGGACGGTGGCGACGAGCCGTGCCGACCTGCGGGTGGTGGGGGGATGGGATGGGCGGGCGGCGGCGCGACGGAGTTGGGGCGGCGGAGCCATGCCACGATAAGTGGGTCGAATTTCGAACATACCCGGCGCAGATCCCTAGCGTGCCGACCGAGTTTCGGTCAAGGCGTATCTCCGACAGTCCCTGGACTCCGGGCCAACGGAACGAAGTTCGTGCAACGCTGGCGGTGGTGGCAGCACTTGCGCTGGCAGGATGCGCCTTGGTGGATCCTCCGGCAAAATCCGAGAAGTCCGAATCCGAGGTTCCCATACTGCTTGAGGATTGCCCGGGTCCCGTACAGGCCGCGTTGCTCGCCGAGGCCTACAAGGCAGGTGGCGTGATCGGCGAGATTGAGCGTGAGACCGAATCCGATGGCTCCGTGGTGTACGAGGGAACGGTGATGCTCCCCGGCGGCGGTGAGGTGGAGGTGGAGGTGGCACCGGATGGACGGGTGCTGGAGGTGGAATCGCCGTAGCGCCGGCGCTCGGGAGTTGGGAGTCGGAGTGGTGGGAACGAAGGGGTCGCAGCCACTGCTCAGATCGCGGGATAGAATACCGTTTGCCCGGGAGCCAGTTTGACCTGGGGCGAGACGTGCGCGACGGAGTGTATCCCGTTCGATGCTTCACCGAGCGCGCAACGAAGCCCCAAGTCAAACTGGCCCCGACGCGAAGGGTTGAAGCGCTTATGGCCTGTAGCGTTGCTGCCAGTCAGATCATAGGGCACTTCGGCGATACTCCATTCCGCGCGCCTAGCCACATGCCAAAATCGTCGCAACATACGGTGTTCCATCCCGCGGTCTGAGCATGGTCGGCATTCGACAGGTTGTCGTGGAGGATCGCCGGTATCCTACGGCGGCCCGCGAGGGCGGCCCAGTGCGCATGCATGGAGGTGGAAGGAGTGAGAAATGACGGGACAATCCAATTATTGCGAAGATTCGGCCAATTACAGATTGTTCTTGCCCGGCAAAAGTCCCCAAACCAGCGTCATGCCTTTGAACTCAACGGGTCCGGATTCTCATGAGCCACAAGTTCTCCCTCCACAGCAGCACACCATCCGTTGTCACTCCCGACGGGGAAAAGACGGCCGTGAACCGCTCCAGCTTTCCCATTCTGAGAGGGCTTTCGCTTTATCGCCTCGTTCTGAAGGAGCGCGGTTTCCGCGAACCCCACTGGCATGCGAACGCGGATGAACTCGGCTATTGCCTTGCGGGTCGCGCCCTGGTCACGATTTTTGCGAGCGGCAACGTGCACGCGCAATTCACGGTTTCGGCCGGGGAGATGTTCTTTGTCCCCTCGGGCTCCCTCCACGCGATTGAGAACGTCGGGAGCGGGGATTCGCAGTTCGTGATCACCTTCTCCCACGAACAGCCCGAGGATTTTGGTCTGTCTGGATTTGTCGGCTGCATGTCCCTTCCGGTGATGGGCAACACCTGGAATCTCCCCGCTGAGGCCCTTGCAGGTCTCACCCGTTCGAAGGAAAGCATCGAGTTCGGACGCAGCGCATCGCCCTGCGAGGTTCCGGATTCGGCCTCCGATCCATCCCCGTTCAAGTTTGCGATCGAATCCAGGGCACCGCTGCTCGCCAACGCCGCTGGCTCCGCCATCGTGGCCCGGCGTGACACCTGGCCTGCGCTTCGCAGCCAGGCGATGTATTCCGTGCGAATCCATGGAGCTGGCATGCGCGAACCCCACTGGCATCCGGAAACGGCGGAACTCGGGTTTGTTCATCAGGGCCATGCGAGAATGACGGTTCAAAGTCCGGGTGGAGCCTCCGAAACGTATGAGCTCGAACCCGGGGACATCTATTTCATCCCCAGGGCCTACCCGCATCACATCGAGAATCTGGATGGCACCGAGGTCCATTTTCTCATCTTCTTTGACACGCCCGACGTGCAGGACATCGGACTCACCGGAGCCATCCCGGGCTTCCCGCAACGGATGATCGGGCCCACGCTTGGACTTGCCGAAGCGTTGGTTGCGCGCATCCCGCGCCTTCCCGCGGACCGGTTGATGGTCGGCCGTGTGAATCCGGTTGACTGAGACAGATTGGAGTGCGGTCGTGAGCCGCCTGCTGGATGAGAATGAATCGGAGAAGAGGCTTTGATCGCGCACATTCTCATCAGTTTGCTGGTTGGCGGTGGGTTGATCGCCACCTGTTCGCTGGTTGCCGAGAGGGCGGGACCCGACCTGGGCGGACTGATTGCGGGGTTGCCATCCACGCTGATGGTATCGCTTCTATTTGTAGGGCTTGGCGAGTCTCCGGAAGCGGCCGCGAGGGAGACCACGTTCATTCCCCTCGCACTCGGCGTGAACTGCTTCATGATGGGTGCTTTCGGATTTCTTGCGCCGCGAGGGCTGCCGATTGCGTTGGGAGTTTCACTCGCTACCTGGATCGGGCTCGCCGCGTTGGCCGCGCTTTTCCCGCCCAGGAATCTCGCCATTTCACTGACCTTGCAGGCGGTTTTTGTCGGACTTGGATTCCTGCTCACGAAACACACGGGCGGTGAGGCGCCAGCGGGAGCCTCCCACTGCAGCGGCCTGCAGATTCTGTTTCGTGGCCTTTTCGGCGGCAGCATCGTGGCAACGAGCGTGCTGCTGAGTCACATTGGGGGTCCCTTGGTTGGGGGTGTTGCCTCGGCGTTTCCGGCGATTGGAATCTCATCCCTTGTCATTGTCTCGAACTCACGCGGGATTCAGTTTGCGACCGCCCTGCTCCGTCCCACGATGGTGAGCACCTGCGTGACGATGCTCGGTTATGTGCTGGCCGTGCGCTACGCGTATCCCGCACTGGGACTCTGGACCGGCACCGCAGTGGCCCTCACCGTCTCGCTGGCCGGTGCCTGGGTTCTGTATGCCGTGAACCGACGGCAAAGCGCCATGCGGTAGCGCCTCCGCACCCGGCCGCTCAGGATCCAGATTTCGTGTCCCTTCGGCACGCGTGTGGGACGGGGTCCAGGGGGGGCGGGCAGGCTGAGGGGCGATGTCCGCATCCACGACGTTCTGCGCGACGGACCTGCGGGTCCTGCACCACCAGCTGGCGGACTGGCGTCGGTCGCACTCCGGCCGGCCGCGGCTCCCGGCCGGAGTCTGGGACGCCGCCGCCGCTGCCCCGGCGGCAAGAGTGCCACCGCACGCATCGCCATCGTGCAGCATTTTCCTCCGCACCCGCAAAACAGGTCTATGAACGTCAATTTCTCCAACAGCGCCGTCCTTCCGCGACCGTCTCTCACCCGGCAGTCGCCAGCGCACGCCGGCAGTCGGCGGCCCGGCCCGCGGCGTTGAGACACCGGAGACGTTCCATCACCCGCGGCTGGTACCCCGAGGCGACATGCGACTGGACCGCATGGTCCATGGCCGTCGCTTTCCACGCGGGGTGCCCCGGCTCCAGCGCGGCCCGCTGCCCCTCGTAGAATGCCAATGCCGCCGCCGAACGAAGCCGCAGGGATTCGCTGGACCAGTTGACCTTCACAACCCCGGCCTCCACCGCGGCCCGCAGCGCCTCCGGGGACACGCCCGAGGAGCCATGGAGGGCGATGCCCACCGGACGCCCCAACACATCCGACGCCCGGACGCGGTGTGCGCGTACGGCCTCCACGGAGAGCCCGGTTTGCTCGCCGAGACCATGCCGCGTCCCAACCCCGGGAGCCCACAGGTGAATCACCCCGGGCACCCTGGACTCCACGCCGGCCAGCAGGCACCCGGCGGTCTCCAGGTCGGTGACCCCGTCGTCCACGCCCGCCTCCATTTCCAGAGTGACTGGGCGCCCGCAGTCCGCCGCCACGCCACCGAGCCTCACCAGGGCGGCGATGTTGTCCGCCTCGGACCGCTCCGAGGAATCCACCGAAAGGGTCGAGGGGGACACCACAGTATCGCCGAGTCCGGTGGCAAGGCCACGCACCGCCGCCTCGAGCAGTGGCAGGGTGACGGGGCCCTTGATGTGGTCGGTGTGGAAGAGAATGGGGAGGTCCCGGTATCGGGGGGATTCCGCGAGGACCGCGAGCTGAACGAGATAGCGGGCCATGCCAAGGAGCGCGTCACCCGCCCCGAAGCTGTGTCCGGTCAACTGCCAGAGACTCGCCTCGATCATCACCGGTGCGTCGAGGGTGCGGGCGGCCTCCAGGACATCCGTGATGGCCGCCGGGGAGTCGGCATTGACCGCGAGGAGCGCAAAGCCGCCCTCGAGCGCGGTGCGCAGCACGATCCGGGATTGCAGGGGATCCAGAAGCATGGTCCGCCCGGTTCAGCTGAGGGCCACCTTGATGTGCTTGGGCTTGAGGTATTCAAACACCGCACGGCGTCCGAGCTCGATCCCGTAGCCGCTGTCCTTCCAGCCCGCATAAGGCCCGTAGTTGGTGTTCACCGCCCCGTGGTTGACGCACACGGTGCCCGCTTCCAGCGCCTCGCCGACCGTCACCGTCGTCGCGAAGTCCCGCGTGAAGAGGTAGGCGACGAGTCCGTAATCGGAATCATTGGCGAGCCGGACCGCTTCCGACAGATCATCGAATGAAGCAAAGGCCACCACCGGGCCAAACGTCTCCTCCCGCAGGACCCGCATGGTGGGACGGCAGCCGGTGAGCACCGTCGGCAGGAAGTAATGGCCCCGGGCAAAGGCCTCGCCCCCGGGCGGCCGGCCACCGGTCCTCAGGATCGCGCCCTGCGCGAGGGCGTCCGCGACGTGGGCGGCCGAAGTTTCCACGCCGTCGCGTGTTGTCATCGGACCAAGATCCACCGGCGGGTCCGCCAGCCCATCCCCGAGTCTGAGCCGCTCCGCCATCGCCGTCACTTCGTTGGCCAGTGCGTCGTGGATCGAGGCGTGGGCGAACACACGATTGATGGAACTGCAGGACTGTCCGCTGTTGCGGAACGCCTTGTACACGATCGTTTTTGCGGTCAACGACAGGTCGGCGTCGGCCGCGACGATCGCGGGGCACTGGCCACCCAGTTCCAGCGAGACCTTTTTCAGATGGGGGGCCGCCAGCGCCAGGATTCGCCGGCCGGTGGCACTGGATCCGGTCATGGCAATCCTGGCGACCGCCCGATGCCGGATCAGCGCCTCGCCGAGGGAAGCGCCCGGCCCCGGAATGCAATTGACCACGCCAGGAGGCAGGCCGCCCTCGGTCAGCGCGGCGCAGAAGGCGAGCGGCGCCAGCGGCGTCACCGTGGGCGGCTTCACCACCACCGTGCAGCCGGTCGCGAGCGCCGGACCCAGCTTCCAGCTCAGAAGGGACACCGGATAGTTCCACGGCGTGATCAATCCACAGACGCCCACCGCCTGCCATTGAACCCACGAGCGGTATCCGCGGTCCTCGGTCGGATTGGTCCAGCCCTCGATCCGCGGTGCCTCGCCGGCATAGTACTCCAGCGTGTCGCAGGCGCCGGCAACCTCGCTCCGCGCCTGGGCCAGCGGTTTCCCCTGCTCCAGGGACATCAGCCATCCGATCCGCCCGGCCTGCGACCGCGCATGGGCCGATGCCCGGCGCAGCACGCGC
Source organism: Verrucomicrobiia bacterium (assembly GCA_019634635.1). Taxonomy (NCBI): domain Bacteria; kingdom Pseudomonadati; phylum Verrucomicrobiota; class Verrucomicrobiia; species Verrucomicrobiia bacterium. The sequence continues at coordinate 43,901 of JAHCBB010000008.1, read as the reverse complement.
TCGCGCTCGTAAGCCGTCAGCCCCGACCACGTCGCGAATGCGTCGCTGGCGGCCTTCACGGCAGCCTCCAGGTCAGGCTCGGAGGCGGTGGCCACCGAGCCGATCGGCTCGCCGGTTGCCGGAGACTTCAGGGAGGTTCGGTTGCCGTCCACCGCTGGACGCGAACCACCGCCGATGTGGAGGTCCATGTGGACCGGAGGAGAGAATGGAGGCTCGGTCATTGGATTCGAGGAATCAGTTGCGGGGAAGGATGCACACCTTCAGCGCCTCGCCGCCCTCCATGAGCGGGAAGGCCTCGGTGATTCGGTCGAGGGGCAGCCGGTGGGTGATGAGCCGCCCTGCGGGGAAGCGTCCGCTGTGCAACAGCGCAAACGCCGCCTGGAAGTCGCTCTTTTTCTCGGAATAGCTGCCCGAAACTTCCAGTTCCTTGTAATGGATCTGGTTCACGTCGAGTGGCGCGACGGGGTTGGACTTGGGCAGCCCGGCGAAGAAGTTCACGCGACCCGCCCGGGCCGCGATTGCGAGGGCGTCGTTCTGGGCCGCCGCGGCGCTGACCGCGACGATCACGACATCGGGTCCGAATCCATCCGTCGCCTCCCGGAGCGCCTCGCGATGCGCGCCGTCCGGCGTCACCAGCCAGACGCCGTCCACGTCAAACCGCCCTGCACCCTCCAGCCTGGCGGGGTTGGTATCCAACACGAACACCCGTTGGGCGCCCTGAAGCCGGGCCAGTGCGGCGTGCATGATGCCGATCGGCCCGGCCCCGAGCACCGCCACGGTATCCTTCAACCCAACCCCAAGCCGCGAGTGCGCGTTCATGCAGCATCCCAGGGGCTCCGCAAGGCTGAGCACCTCGGAGGGGATGTCCGAGGTCACCCGGAACAGGTTGCCGTTGCGCACCGCGGCCGCGGGAACGCGCATCCGGGGCGCAAAGGCGCCGTCGTGGTGGTAGCTGATGGTGGTGCGGCGCAAGGCGAGGTTCTCGCGACCCCGTTCCACGTACCGGTCCTGTCCCTCCACGATGACGATGTACAGCACCACGCGGTCGCCCACGGAAACTCCGGCATCAGGCGCCCGGGTCTCGAGCACCCGTCCGCAGAACTCGTGGCCCAGCACCCGTGGCGGATGGATCTTGACGTCGCCATGCCGGTAGGTGCGCAGATCGGTGCCGCACACGCAGCAGGCCTCGATCTCCAGCAGCACTTCGCCGTCCGCGATTGAAGGTTCGGGGACCTCCAGCACCGGCAGTTGCTCCTTTCCCAGATAGACGGCGGCTTTCATGAGGCGAATGGAAGGTGTGCGTCCGGGGTCAGCTCATCCAGTTGCCCTGGCGGACCCCCCATTTGACCGTGGTCTTGCGCGCGCGGGTCCAGAAGGGAATCGCGTCGCGACCGGTGATGTCCCCGATGCCGAACCGGGACTCGTGCCAGCCGCCAAATCCAAACGGATCCCGCGGCACCGGAACCCCGATGTTCACACCCACCATGCCGGACTGGGCCCGCGCCTCGAAATGGTGCGCCGCCGATCCGCTGGTGGTGAAGATCGAGGCGGCATTGCCGTACGGACTGGCGTTTTCAATCTCCAGCGCCTCGTCGAGGGAACGCACCCGCAGCACCGACAGCACGGGGCCGAAGATCTCCTCCTGCACGCAGCGGGATTGGCGCCCGAGTCCGTCCAGCAACGTCGGCCCGAGATAAAAGCCCCCCTCGCGTCCCGGCACCCGGACGCCCCGGCCGTCCAGCCGGACCCGGGCGCCCTCGTCCTCGGCGAGACGGATGTAGCTCAGGATGCGGTCGCGCGCCGCGGCACTGATCACCGGGCCGAGGTCCACCCCCGGCCGCAGCGAACCCATGGCCCGTTCGACGGCATCCACCAGGGCGTCACAGTCCCCGACCGCGATCAGCACGCTGGCCGCCATGCACCGCTGCCCCGCACAGCCGGTCGCCGACGCCGCGACGTTGAGGGCGGTGACGTCCGGATCGGCATCCGGCATCAGCACCAGGTGGTTCTTCGCACCGCCGAGGGCCAGCACCCGCTTGTTGCGTTGCGTGCCCTGCTGATGCACCGCGCGGGCCGCGGGCGTGGAGCCGACAAACGCCACCGCTTCAATGCGTGGATCCTCGAGCAGCGCCCCAACCGTGATGCGGTCCCCCTGGACGACATTGAACACCCCATCGGGCAGGCCGGCTTCCCGCAGGAGCGCAGCCAGTCGGACCGGTGTGAATGGCACGCGCTCACTGGGCTTGAGCACGAAGGTGTTTCCGCAGGCGATGGCCATCGGGAACATCCACATCGGCACCATGGCCGGAAAATTGAACGGCGTGATCCCGGCCACCACGCCCAGCGGCAGCCGGCGCAGGTGGCAGTCCACACCGCGGCTGACCTCCAGAATTTCGGAAGCCATGAGGTGCGGCAGGGCGCAGGCGAACTCCACAACCTCCAGCCCGCGCTGGAGCCCGGCGGCGGCTTCTCCCGGAGTCTTCCCGTTCTCCCGCGTGATGCCGTCCGCAAGCGACTCCAGGTCGCGTTCCACCAGTTGCTTGAATCGGTACAGCGGCTGGACCCGGTCCTTCACCGGGGTGGCCGCCCACGCAGGGGCGGCGGATGCCGCCGCCGCGACCACGGCGTCCGCCTGCGCCGCCGAGGCCGGATGCAACCGGCCCAGCAGGGAGCCATCCAGTGGCGAGACCACCGGCAGGGCCTCCGTTCCCGAGGAAGGCACGTTGCGGCCGGCGATGACATGCGGTACGGACTCGACGGGGGTCAAGGCAGTGGAGGGTTCAGGGGGTGCGCCAGGCGCTCCGCGCCGGTCGCGCGGGAGGCCCTTCGGACAACAGATTGTGGAACTCATAGCGATCGCCGCGATACCGGGTGACCTCCACCCAGAGAGGATCGCCGGCCCGGCCCACGGCGTGGACCTCGAGCAATGCGGTCCCGCGGGGTACCCCGAGATGCGCTGCGGTCCCGGCGTCAGCCGCCACCGCGCGGATCTGCTGCGCGGCGCCGGTGACACGGATGCCGGCGCGGTCCAGCCACGCGTACAGGGAACCCGCGAGGGCGCGGCGGCCGAGTCCGGGGCAGCGCCGGGCCACCAGGTGCCGCTGCTCGAGGATCACCGGCTCACGATCGGCCAGGCGCAGGCGTTCGACGAAAAGCAGAACCTCATCCGGCGGACAACCCAGGGCGCTCCGGACCGCCTCCGGTGCCCGGGCCGCCGTGCATTTGCGGAAGGTCAGCACAACCGTTCCGGGGCGTCGGCCGGCCTGGGTGGCCTTGTGGGTGAAGCTGACAAGCGACCGCAGGTCGTTCTCGAGGGCCTCACGGCGGACGAAGCTGCCCACGCCCTTGCGAAACTCGATGTGGCCGGCGGCGACCAGACCGGACAGCGCCTTGTTGGCCGTGATGCGGCTGATGCCGAACCGCGCCGCCACCTCGCGCTCGGTCAGGAACCGGTCTCCGGGCCCGAACCGCCCTCCGCGCAGCAGTTCCAGCAGCCGGTCGTTCAACTGGTGATAGACCGGTGCGCGGACCAGGCTGGAGGCCTCGAGGGACATCATGTGGCTAAGCCACAGGTCTGCTACCCGAGCCGGCGGTCCCCGGTCAACCCAAACCGCCCCGGTGACCGACCCCCCCCGGGTGGGGACGGGCTGCGGCACGCCCGCAACGTCTCCCGTCTGGCAGGCCGGATCGCTGGGCGGTTCGGGGGAGGGCTCCCGCGTGTGCGCGTCCCGCGCTCCCGGCGTTTCGTGGAGGCAACGCCGGCCGTCGGGGATTGTCGCCGGCCTTGCCCTTGCGGATGCTCGGCGCGTGATTCGCACCGCCGTGCTCAATGTGGTGGGCCTGACCCCGGGGCTCATCGGCGACCACATGCCCCGCCTGCGCGCCTACCGCGCGGCTCATGCGTCCGCGGCGATTGACCCCGCACTGCCCGCGGTGACCTGCACGGCGCAGGCGGATTATGTGACCGGACGCCGCCCGACCGACCATGGGATCGTGGCCAACGGCTGGTATCACCGGGAGTTGTGTGAGGTGCAGTTTTGGAAGCAATCCAACCGGCTTGTCGGCGCCCCGAAGCTCTGGGAGGAGCTTCGCGCCGTGAACCCGGCGTTCACCTGCGCGAAGCTGTTCTGGTGGTACAACATGTACTCCACCGCCGACTGGTCGGTCACCCCGCGCCCGATGTACCCGGCGGACGGCCGGAAGGTGTTCGACATCTATTCCTGGCCGTTCGAACTGCGGCCGGACCTCAAGCGGGCGCTCGGGGACTTTCCCTTCGCTGGATTCTGGGGCCCCGGAGCGGGGGTCCGCTCGCCGCAGGGGGGGCCGGACTGCGTCTCCCGATGGATCGCCGGCTGTGCCCGCTGGATTGAGGAACATCACCAGCCGACACTCAGCCTCGTGTACCTGCCGCACCTCGACTACAACCTTCAGCGATGGGGTCCGACACGGCCCGGGGCGCCCGCCGGAACCCTCAACCCGCGCATCCTTCCCGACTTGCAGCTTGTGGACCGGCTCGTGGGGGAGTTGCTGGATTTCTATGCGGCGCACGGGGTGCAGGTGATTGTGCTCAGCGAGTACGGCATCACACCCGTGGCCACCCCGGTCCACATCAACCGCGAGTTTCGGAAACGCGGATGGCTGACCGTCAAGGAGGAGCTCGGGCTTGAGGTGCTCGACCCCGGACAGTCCCGCGCCTTTGCCGTGGCCGATCATCAGGTGGCCCACGTGGTCCTGAATGACCGCGGCCTTCATGGGGCGGTGCAGGAGATGCTTGAGGGCCTCGACGGAGTCTCCGAGGTTTGGGACTTCGCGGACAAGGTCGAGCACGGGATGGCCCATCCGCGGTCCGGGGACCTGGTGGCCTTCGCCCGCGAGGATGCCTGGTTCACCTACTACTACTGGTTGGACGATGCGCGGGCCCCCGACTTTGCCCGGTGCGTGGATATCCATCGCAAGCCGGGCTATGACCCCGTGGAGCTGTTCCTCGATCCGGCGATTCCCGCCGTTCGATTGAAGATCGCGTGGCGGCTGCTCCAAAAGGCCCTCGGCTTCCGGATGCTCATGGATGTCATCCCGCTGGATGCGACGCTTGTCCGCGGATCGCACGGTGCCCGGCCGGCGAACCCCGACGACTGGCCGATCGTCATCGGCCCGGGCCCGCTCCCGTCGCCGGTGCTGTCCTCCACCGACATCTACGGTGTGCTCCGCTCCGCCGTGCTGGGGTGAACTTTCAGGGCGCCTGGGGCTGGACGTTCCGGAACGGCAAACTTCGCAGGCGGGTGGTTGACGGGATCCGGCGGTTTCGGGATCACCGATCTGGAGGGGAGAGGGACGGCTTGACGGATTCCGCCCGATCCCGGCCGGTCATGAGGCCGAGCGCAGATAATTGATCCTCGATTTCCAGAAGGTTCCAGACCGCGATGTCCCCGTTGGACCGTGAGATCGCCAGTCGTTGGCCGTCGGGACTCCACGCCAGCCACCAGATGGTTCCGTGTTCCTCGGGCAGGCTGTAGAGAAAGCCGCCGCTCTCCGGATCCCACAGGTTGACCCCCAGCCCGGATGGGGTGACGAGGGCAAGGCGTGATTCGTCGGGGCTCGCCGCGAGGTTCGCCACCGAGGGCCTGGCCGGGTCGCCGGGCAGGCGGGTGGCAAAGGTGCGGAGCCGTCGCCCGTCGGCGGGATCCACCACGGCGACCTCGCGGTCCCGGGTGACGTAGGCCAGCGCACCGCTCCGGGGCAGGAAGGTGTGGCCCTGGACAAAGTAGTTCTGGTTGTCGGTTGCCACCGTGCGGGTGGACCCCTGCGACAGGTCCCGAACCTGCAGTCTTGTGGTGAACTCGGGCTGCGAGGTCGCGGATTGCATGAACGCCACGCGCCGGTTCGCGGGATCAAAGATCGAACCCGCCAGGCCATTGGTCTCCACCAGCACCGGAGCGCCAAAGTCCCCACGACCCCGGGCGGATTCCAGCAATGCGGGGAAGTCCCATACCCGAAGCCCCGGTCCGATTGCGGCGAGATGGCGCCCGTCCGGACTGAGGTCAATGGACCACAGGGTTCCCCGGAATTCGGGATCTTCGGGCATGCGCCCAATCAGGGTCCCGGTGGCCGGCGACCAGAACGACAATTCCCCGGTGTTGTAGTAGCTGCTCACGAGCACATCGCCTGCAGGACTGAAGGCCAGGGCCTGCCCGGGGCCCGGCAGGCTGCCGATCTGCCGGTGGTCCCCGGGTTTTGCCAGGTTCCAGACCCGGAGCGTGCGGTCCTTGCCCACCGAGGCGAGTTGAGTGCCGTCCGGAGTGAAGACCACCGCGGGTACCCCGCCCTGATGCCCCTGCAGGCGGATCCGTTCGCCGTCGGCCTTGAGGCTCACGATGTCACCCCCGTTCGAATGGGTCAGCAGCAGCACCGAACCGTCCTGGCTGAAGGATTCCCCGTTGGGAATGGCATTGAGATTCAACAGGGCCACTTCGCGCCCGGTCTCGAGCTGGATCAGACGGACCGCCATTTCCTGGGGTGACGGCACGGCCAGCAGCGTCGGGACCCCTCCGAGAGCGGCCCCCAGGGACTGCTCAAAGGCCCCGCTCAGGCTGAGCAGCGGACGGAAGGAGCGCGTGTCGTACACGACCACCGCATGGTCGAAGGTCGCGGCCAGTGCCTGGCCGTCCGGCGCGAAGGACAGTCCCCAGCCCGGCCCGAGCTTCGGGACCACCACCGCGACCTGCCGACGGGTTTCGAGATCCCAGAGCTCGAGTTGTACATCAAATGCTTCGTCTCCCTCGAAGCTGAAGAAGGCGACCTGGCGACGGTCGGGACCGAGTGCGGCCTGGGGAAGCCACGGCATGCGGTTGCCCAACGGCAGCACGGCCAATTCGACGTCGCGTTCCGGATCCAGCAGCGTGAGGGTCGTCCGGTTCGTGCTCAGGAGGAACGCCACGGGGCCGTCGGGGCTGGACACAAACTGAGTCCGTCCCGCCGGGGTTCGGGCCTGCTGCAGTATCCAGGAGCCGTCCGCACGGACGGTCCATTGCTCCACCCGGAAGGTGTCCGGGCGCACCGAGGTCCCTGGCGCGACATCAACGAGGGCGACCCATAGGGTGAGGCCGCGACGGTCCAGGGCCAGGGACACCGGATGCCCCCCGACGGCGAGCCGGGCGCGTTCGTGTCCGGTGCGGGATTCCCGAAGGGACACGGCCCGATGCTCCGGTTCGGCCAGTGCGGCGAGGGTGCCGTCGCCGCTGAGCGCCCCCGCCCCGACGCCGCCCGGGATGGGCATCTTGACCGGGTCGAGGCCGACCCAGTCGCCAAACGAGGCCGAGGCCTCGCGACGGAGTTGTCCGAGGTCTGCATTGACCGCCCCGAGCGTGAGGGCCTGGTTCAGCCGGTCGAACACTTCGCGGCGATAGCCCAGCCGGCGCATTCTCCGGATGGACCCCGCCTCGCGCAGGAGGGACTCGTATAATCGCTCCCGCGCCAGGTCGCGCTGCCGGGCCGCCTGTTCCATCGCCTGGCCGGCGTCACGCGCCGCCACCTCTGCCTGGACCCGCAGGGTTTGCTGCTCGCGTTCCGCGGCGCTTTTGCCGGCGTACAGCCAGAGGCTGATCCCCAGCCCGGAAACCAGCGCCAGCACCACGACTGCGGCCGCTGAAAACGCGAGCCGATGCCGTCGCAACGATTTCCGGAACCGGTACGCGGCGCTCGGGGGGCGGGCGATCACCGGCTCGTTGTTCAGATGGCGCCGCAGGTCCGCCGCCAGGGCTCCGGCGGAGTCGTACCGACGCGTCCGGTCCTTCTCCAGACACTTCATGACGATCCAGTCCAGGTCGCCCCGGACCTGGTGCAGGAGCCGCGATGCATCCGTCGAATGTCGCTGTGCCGTGGTGGTCAGCCGGGGACCCGGAAGGGCCGCCAGACGATTGCTGGGCCGCAGGGGCTCCTGCTCCCGGAGGGTCCGCCGCATGGCGTCGAGCCCCGAGGCCATCAGCTCCCGGGAATCGAACGGCGTGCAGCCGGCGAGCAATTCGTACAGCAGGACTCCCAGGCTGTAGATGTCGCTGCGGGTATCCATGTCCAGTCCGCTCATCTCCGCCTGCTCCGGGCTCATATAGGCCGGCGTGCCGATGAACTGATGCAACTGGGTATAAACGGTGGCGTCGGTCAGCCGCCCTTCGGTCGCCTTGGCGATGCCGAAATCAATCACCTTGGGCACGCCCGCGGCCGCGGGGCCGTCAGACGTTGTGACCAGGATGTTGGATGGCTTGATGTCCCGATGGATGATCCCCTTCTGGTGGGCGTGCTGGATGGCCTGGCAGACCTGGATGAACAGCTCGATCCGGTGACGGGTGGTGAGGCGATTGCGGTCGCAGTACTCGGTGATCCGGATGCCCCGGACCAGTTCCATGACGAAAAAGGGTCTTCCCTGCGCGGTTGTGCCGGCGTCGAGAACCCGGGCGATGTTTGGATGATCCATCATCGCCAGGGCCTGCCGCTCCGCCTCGAAGCGTGCGACCACGGACCGGGTGTCCATCCCCAGCTTGATCACCTTCAGGGCGACACGGCGCCGGACCGGTTCGGTCTGTTCGGCGACGTACACCAGGCCGCAGCCGCCTTCTCCCAGCTTCTCAAGCAGCCGGTACCGGCCCACCTCCGTGCCGATTTGCAGGGTCGCGGCCCCGGACAGCTCGTTGTCCGGCAGGAAGGTCTCCGACGGCAGGGTGGAGGCATCGGATGCCGGATCGTCCGGGCGCCCGGACGTTTCGGGTGGTGCCAGGCGCCGCCGCAGCCGCTCTCTCAACGCGGGATCACCGGTGCATTCACGATCCAGCCAGGCGTCGCGTTCGGCCTCGGGGATTTCGAGAACTCTGGCGAGCAGGGTGACTTCGCGCGGGGTGCTCACTGGGGAATCCTGCCGGAAGCCCTCGGGGTTTCCCTGTATGCTTCACGGACTCCGCTTTAGGGAGAGGCACGGTTCAATTGAACTTGTTCCTCCGATAGGCGCCCATCTCCGGGGCGTCCGGGTTCACCTCGGGGCCGAAGTAGCGCAGCGTGACGAGCGGCTCGGTCGCGCTGGTGTTCTCGAAGGTCACGCCCTGCTTCGCGCCGTCCTCGGTGCAGAAGTATTCGTCCTCGGTGAGCTCGGTGAACCGGATGAGTTTCGGGCTGTTCAGCGGCAGCCCGTTGATCGTGCCCCGGCCCTGGACGCAGATGAGGCCGTAGGCGCCCCTGTCGTTGATCGTGCACCCGGCGCCGGGTTCGACGGTCAGTTCCTTCGCCGTGAAGTACTGGATGCCGTCCACCTTGCCGTACACGATCCAGCGATCCACAAAGCCTTCGGCACGGGTGTCGGCGACGGGCACGGGTTCGAGGTAGTGGTTGTCCTTGAAGTGAGGGTCCACGTTCTTGTCCCAGTCGAGCTGGTCCACGATGAAATCAATGTCCTGGTGTTTGCTTTTCGGCATGTCCTTCACCAGCAGGCTCCACGGTACTTCCCGGCCCTCCACGAGGTTTTGATACATGCCGAAGACGTCGGAGCCCCACTGCGGCTCGTAGGTGCAGAGCGAACCGGGCGCGTGGAGGATGCAGGGATCAATGAGCCAGCCGGTGCCGACCTTGAGGCGGTAGGCCTTGGAGAGGTCGAGGATGCCGTTGTCGCCCTTGTTCCAGTTGCGGAGGCACTGCTTCACCTGCTCCCGGGTGGTGCCCGGTTCGAACCCCATGAACGTGTAGGGGAAGTTGTTGCCGACGTTGTTGTGCTGCGGCGGGAAGTAGTAGCTCTCGGGCTTGCCTTCCTGGCCGACGAGGCGGGCCTGCTTCATGGACTGGTGCATGTGGTGCGGAATTGGCCCCATGTTGTCGAAGAACTTCGAGTAAACGGGCCATTTGCCATACTTCTTCCAGATCGTCTGGCCCACGAGCGTGGCGCCGCAGTCCGCAACCGCCTGCGCCAGCGTGAAGCGTTCGCTGCCCACGACGACATAGTTCAGCCCTTCGTCCCACGCGCGGCCCTCGTTGGCGGTGGGCGTGGTGGACGCGAACCACCGCTCGTCTATGCCGCCGCGGTTCAGGCCGTACGCGTAGGTGTCGTCCGGATGCAGCTTGATGCGCAGGCCTGGCTGCAGAAACGACCGGGGCACCCAGGCGGGCGCGAGCCGCAGGAGGCCGCCGGTGCGGGAGAGTTCCGCGGCGACCTTGCCGGCGGTGTTCTTCTTGAGGGTCTTGAGCTGCGTGATGTGCGACATGGCGGGGACTTTATGCGTTCAGGGGGACGAGGACGATCTGGCGATGGAACACTGTGGATTCGGATGGTTCGCGCGCAGCGTATCGGGATCCGACGCCGGCGTGCCAATCCAAAAGGGCGGCCCCTGGCGGTGAAATGAAGCCGGCGCCCGGAGGATCGCACCCCGGGCGCCGTTTTCGCAGGAGGCCTGCCGCCTGCGCCGACGGATCACTCTCCCGCCGTGCCGGGCGGACGCGGCCCCCGGGGTCCGCCACGTTTGCCGCCGGGACCACGGCCTTCGCCGGGGGCGCCTTCAGGACGTGCCGGACGCACCTCTTCCACCGACAACACGCCGTCGCCATCGGCATCCAGCGCCGCCAGGGCGGCCGGTGCAGCGGCAATCTCGGTGGCGTCGAGGATGCCATCGCGGTTCACGTCGAGGAGGACGATCAGGAATCCGCCGCCAGGTCCGCCCCGGCGCGGACCGCCGGCCGGCCGGGCGTCGTCGTCGCCCGGACGCCCCGGACGGCCGCCATCCCTGCCCCTGCCGCGGGGCTGCAGTTCGTCGGGCGTCAACTGGCCGTCGCCATTGGCATCCAGCGCGGCGAGGACATCGGCGGCCTGCGCGATTTCCGTCGCGTCGAGGAACCCGTCTTGGTTCGCATCCAGAACGCCCAGACCCGGGGGATGCGGACGGCCTTGGGGTCCCGACGGACGTTCCGGGGCGTTTTGGGCGGTGAGGGTGAGGGTGCCGGCGCCGAGGAGGGCTGCCAGCAGTGAGGGAACGGTGCGCTTCATGAGTTTCAGGGAACGAATGATTTTTGTTTTGTGGCCGACGTTCATGCCGTCGCGCTTCACCCACAGCAGACGGCCCTGAAGTAAAGGATCCGTGTGAAGGCGCCGGAAAAGCGTAAAGCGGAGGTAAATCTGCCGGCGGAACGATGGCGACGCATCCCGGCACCCCGGGGCGCAATGCGCCATCAAGTTTCCGCAAGCTGCGGATTGGCGGGCGGCCGGACCTGAACCAGCTTGGGGCGATGAAACGTTGCAGCGGCCTTTGGACCGCCATCGGATTGGCCCTGTCCGGGATCCTGCCGCTCCGCGCCCTCGATTCGGTGCCATCGCTGCCCGAGGCGGCGACGAGCTTTGGAGCCACCGTTCTGGGAGAGTTTCTTTACGTTTATGGTGGCCATACCGGGGAACGCCACGTGTACACGGCCGACAAGGTTTCTGGTGCCTTCCATCGGGTGGCGTTGGCGCCCGGCGCGACCTGGGAGGTGCTCCCGAGCGGACCGGCCGCCCAGGGGACGGCCCTGGTGGCCGTGGACGGCCACTTGGTGCGGGTGGGCGGCATGGCGGCCCGCAATCTGGCCGGCGAGCCGTCGAACCTGCAATCCCTCGACAGCGTTGCCCGGTATGATCCGAAGACCGGGGACTGGTCGGAACTGCCGCCGCTTCCGGCGGCGCGCAGCAGCCACGATGTTGCGGTCATCGGGCGCAGCCTCTATGCCGGGGGTGGCTGGCGGCTGGCCGGGGGGGCGAACGCCGGAGTCTTCCACACCAACATCGCCGTTCTGAACCTCGCGGACGACGCGCCGGCCTGGAGACTGTTGCCCCAACCATTCGCCCGGCGTGGCCTTGCCCTCGCGGCGCTTGGCGGCCGTCTCTATTTCATCGGCGGCATGACCGGTGATGGCGCGACGACGCTGGCCGTGGATATTTTCGACACCCGGACGGGGGGTTGGTCCCGAGGACCGGATCTTCCCTCCGGAAAACTGAAGGGATTTGGCAACTCCGCAGTGACCGCCGGCGACCGGATCTACGTCAGCGGACTCAGCGGCGAGGTGCATGCCCTTACGACGGATTCCAGCGAATGGGAGCGCGTCGCCCAGCTGCGCCAGCGCCGGTTCTTCCACAGGCTCGTTGCGGCGAACGATCAGACGCTGCTGGCACTGGGGGGGGAGGATGAGGAAGGAAAGATCGCCACCGTGGAGGTCATCAGGATCGGAGGCCCCGGGGCCGACGGCGCTGCGGCGGTGGCGCCAGCGGCATCCCGGATCACCGGGTGGAACCAGTGGCGCGGACCCGACCGCGACGGGCACTCAACGGAAACCGGCTGGAACAAGGACTGGTCCGGTGCCGGCCCCCGGCCGTTATGGAGGACGCGGGTCGGGACGGGGATGAGCGCGCCGGTCATTGTGGACGGCTGCGTGCTCCTGTGCGGCAACGACGGACGCGACACCGACCAGGTGATGTGTCTCGACGTGTTGAGCGGTGAGTCGCTCTGGACGTTTGAGTCGTCCGGTCCCTCCAAGGTGCATGAAATGGCCATCGTGCCGCCGGGACCTGCGGCGACGCCCACCGTCATTGGCGACCGGGTTCATCACCTGACCCGCGAAGGCGTGCTCCAGGTGCTGGATCTTGCCACCGGGAAGCTGCTGTGGAGCCGCGATCTTCCGGGCGAACTCGGAGGCAGGCGCCCGGTTTACGGCTATACCCAGTCTCCTCTTGTGGATGGTGGCCGGATCTTCCTCGACATTGGGGCTCCCCCGGGTGCCCCAGGTTCCACCGTGGCGCTTGACGCTGCGACCGGCGACCTGCGCTGGCGGTCCGGTGTCGGGGAAGCTGGTTACAGCTCCGCACGCGCCTTTTCGCGCGACGGCGCGCGGTGGGTGGCGATGTTCAAGGGTGAAGGACTGCAGGTGTACGACCCGTCCGACGGCCGGGTTGCCGCGAGCCACGACCTGACCTCCCGGGACTTCTGCAACGCGCTCACGCCGGTGTTCGTCGGCGATCGGATCCTGGTCAGCAACACGGGAGGCACCCCGGCAGCCTTGCTCGAGTGGGGAGCGGACGGCCTGAAGCCGGCGTGGACACAACCCGCGTTTGCGATGCTGTTCAACAACGCGATTTTGCACGAGGGATGCCTGTTCGGATTTGATGAACAACGCCGTGGGGCCAATGCGTTTGTCTGCCTCGACGCGGCGTCGGGCGCCGTGCGGTGGGAGAGCGATGCGGTCGAGGTCGGGGTGTTCCTTTGGGCCGACAACCACTGGCTGTTTTTCACGCGCCGGGGCGAGGTCGTGCTGGCACCGGCGTCCCGGGACTCCCTGGAACCCATGGCGCGGTTCCAGGCCGTCGGCGGGAAGTGTTATGCCACCCCGGCATTCGCCGGCGGCGTTCTGGTCGTGCGCAACAACGAGGGCGACGCTGTGGCCTACGATCTGCGCTCCCCGACCACGGGGTCTCCCGGGCGCTGAGGCTGGATCCCGTGGATCCTCCTTCACGCAGCGCACCCGTGGAGTTCGGGAAGGAGACGGGGGTCCTGGGTCCCAGCGTTTGGCCGCCATTGTTGCGACTCCATCCTGCAGGATGGCGGCATGGGACGGCGGATTCCTGGGCCCGGGTTCCATGAGGTGCCGGTTTTCGTTAGGATCGTGGGCATGGAGATCCCGCTCCCCCAAGGCATGCCGCCGGCCGACCGGCCCGCGCTGATTCCGGGCACGCTGTACCTGGTGGCGACCCCGATCGGGAACCTGGAGGACATCACGCTGCGCGCGCTGCGGGTTTTGAGGGAGTGCGACCTCGTGGCCGCCGAGGACACCCGTCATACCGGCCGCCTCCTGCAGCACCTCGGCCTCTCCAGGCCGATGGTCAGCTGCCATCACTTCAACGAGGCCCGGCGTGGGGCTGCCCTGCTGGATCGCCTGCGGGAGGGACAGACCGTGGCCCTGGTGTCCGATGCCGGCAGCCCCGGTGTGAGCGACCCGGGCGAACGGGTCGTCGCCGCGGCGCGGGCGGCAGGTCTGCGGGTTGAACCGGTACCCGGCCCCTGCGCCCTCGTCGCCGCGCTCACCGCCAGCGGGCTCCCCACGGAAGAGTTCCATTTTGTCGGATTCCTGCCCCACAAGCCGGGGCAGCGGGCGCGCCGCCTGCACGAGCTGTCCCGCATCCCCGGCACGCTGGTCCTGTACGAATCCCCGTTCCGCATCGTCCGCCTGGTTGGCGAACTGGCATCGCACCTTCCGGATCGTGAGGTGGTCCTCGCCCGGGAGCTCACCAAGAAGTTCGAGGAATGGCTCCGTGGGCGTCCGGCGGCGCTGGCAACCCTCCTTGCCGCCCGCCCGCGCCGCGGTGAATTCGTCGTCCTGATCGCACCCGCAGCACCGGACAGCGCCGGTGGTGCCGGGACATCGGTTGACGATCCGGCGGGCCCCGCTCGTTGACACTTGCCCCCGCCGTTCGCATCTTGGTCCCGATGAGCTTCGACATCTCCGAACTCCTGTCGGGTTGGGATTACAAGCCCGGCCAGGTGGTGGCCCGGCGATTTTCCGGCCAGGATGGTCGGGAGAAGGTTCAATTGCGGGTGGATCTTGGGGTCCTCCAGATGAACGCCGAGGGGCGTCCGGACGGCCGACGCCCCATGGCGCACGACACCTGGCATGATTTCCAGCTCGAGCGTCTGCGGCGTCACGTTGAGGCCAAAGGAGATGACGAGGGCTTCATTCTCGACGCGGACGCCTGCGCGAAGCTCCAGCAGGAATGCATCCAGTACCATCATCGCTACATCTGCTTCTTCCAGTTGGAGGACTTCACGGCCGTGGAGCGGGACTGCGAGCGAAACCTGCGGGTGTTTGAGTTTGTGGCGGAGTACGCGTTGTCGGACGAGCTCGCGTGGTCGCTCCTGCAGTTCGTGCCCCAGCTCCTGATGATGCGCACGCGCGCCCGGGGCACCGCGCTGGTCCGGCGGCGTCGGCACGACAAGGCGTGCGCGGTCATTGAGGAGGGCCTGGAGGAATTGGAGGCATTCTACCGGGAGAACGGCCGGGAGGACCTCATGGGCGGCAGTGGGGAGATCGCTTCGTTGCGCACCTGGATGGAGGAGATTCGGGAGAGGCGTCCGCTCACCGAGATCGAAAAACTTCAGCGGGACCTCGAAGAGGCGATCCGCCTGGAGGACTATGAACGGGCCGCTGCCGTGCGGGATCAGATGCGCAAGCTCCAGGCTTCCGAATCCTGAACGGCCGCCCCCCGGATCGCCGCCCCTCATGTCCCTGCAGGAAACGCTCACGGCCGGGCTCAAGGCCGCAATGATCGCGCGCAACGCCGACCGCACCGCCACGCTCCGGCTGATCAAGTCGGCCCTGGGCTACGTGCAGATTGAACGGAAGACGGACACGCTGGCCGACGCCGACGTGCTGGCCGTGCTCCAGCGCGAGGCGAAGAAGCGTCGGGACGCCAGCGAGGAGTATGTGCGCGGGGGCCGGCCCGAGCTGGCCGCGAGGGAACAGGCCGAACTGGTCATCATTGAGGAGTTCCTGCCCAAGGCGCTGTCGGAGGCGGAACTGGAAACCCTGGTGCGGACGGTGCTCGCCGAGACCGGCGCCACCAGCCGGAAGGAGATGGGCGTGGCGATGAAGGCCGCCCAGGCCCGCGCCGGGGGACGGGCGGATGGCAGGGCGTTGAGCGCCGTGGTCACCCGGCTGCTTGGTTGAACGCGCGTCCCCGTTCGGGGATCCCGAAAGGTGCACCGCGGTCCTGGCGGAGCCGCTCAGCCGGCAGCCACTGCCGCTGGAGGATCATTTGAGGCTGGTGAGCGCCGGGCGGATTTCGGCCGGGCGGCTTGGGCCAGCTCTTCAAAGACACCTTCGAAATCATCGAACACACGGTCCAGGGTGAATCGCTGCTGGACGGTCCGGTGTCCGGCATTGACCCATGCGGCGCGCATGGCGGGATTTCCCAGCACGGCCGTGAGTCTTGCCAGGTAGTCTGTCAGATTTCCCGGAGCGGCCATGCCGCCATTGACCCCCTGGGTGATGATCTCGGGAACCCCCCCGTCGCAGGCCCCGATCACCGGTACTCCGGCAGCCATTCCCTCAATGATCACCCGGCCGAAGGGTTCCGGTTTGATCGAGCAGTGGATCAGGAGGTCAATCTGGGCGAGGGCGTCGGCCTCGCTCGGCGGCGGCGGCGGGAAGCTGACGCGTCCGCGCAGGCCCCGATCGCGCACGAACTCCCGCAAGGACGCTGCGAATGCCTCGTCCTCCCGGGCGACGGGACCGAGGAGCACAAACCGTCCGGGCCGGCGTTCGGCGGCCCACCGCTCCGCAAGTTCGAGAAAAAACCTGGGGCCTTTCCACGGGGTGATCCGGCCCACAAATCCGATCAGAGGTTCGCCGGGCTTCAGGCGGAGCTGGCGGCGGAGCAGGGTGGAATGACCCCGCTGATGGCGGCGCAGAGGGATGCCGTTGTGAACGACCCGGATGCGGTTTTCAGGCACCCCGGCCTGTTTGAGGGCGGTGGCGCCATAGTGTGAGACCGGCACCAACCGGGTGGCGTGCGCGAGGGCCTCCGAGACGAAGGTCCGGCGCGCGGCCCAAGAGAAGAAGTCGGGGGTCAAGTTTTCATTGACCCACCACACGCTGGGGATGCCCGCCGCCGCCGCGGCCATTCCGGCCGCCAGATGATCGCGTCCCGAACATGAGATCACCGCCTCGGGCTGGAACCCCGCGAGGAGGTCCTGAAGCCGTCGGGCCGCCTGTTCCCGGTGTCGCGCGGTGCCCAGGCGGAACAGCCGTCCCAGCCGACCGACGGGCTCCGGATGCCGGTAGTGCTGCCGCAGGATCCGCTGCCGGGTCAGCGTGCCGGACAGGGGGCTGGCCGGATCGCAGGCCACCCGGATCTCCCACTGGGTGCGTGCTTGGGGGTGGCCCAGCAATTCGATCAGGTTCACCTGGGCACCACCGGGCGTGGCGGGGTGTCCATCAACGAACAAGAGGCGGCGGGGCTTCATGGGAACCGAGGGTTGGCGTCCGCAGCGCAACGGAGCACACCCCGGGCCGGACGCACGGAAATTGTTGCAGACGCTCTCTGGAACCCTGCGGACACCGCCCCGGTCGCTCCCGCAAGCACGGGGGACCCTCGAGTGTCAGGACAGAATCCGGCGGCCCTCGTCGAGGAAGATGCCCTTGAACATCATGTCGAGGGCCTGCGGGTTGCTGGCTTTTCCGAGAGCCTCCGCCTCGGTCACTTTGCGTGCCTTGACCAGGTCGTAGAGGGCCTGGTTGAAGGTCTGCATGCCGTCGTCGCGTCCGGTCTCGATCGCGGCACCGATCTTCTCGAGCCGGTTTTCCTCGAGCATTTTCCGGACGGTCGGGGTGTTGATCAGGATCTCGAGCGCCGGGGTCACGCCGCCGGTGGCGGTGGCCACCATGCGCTGGCACACCACGGCCTTGAGGGTGCCGGCGAGCTGGCGGCGCACCTGCTCGCGCTCGTCGGGCTTGAAGAAGTCAAGGATGCGCCCGATGGACTGCGCCGCATTCTGGGTATGGAGCGTGGACAGCACCAGATGGCCGGTGTCGGCCGCCTGCATCGCGGCGGTGAAGCTCACCGCATCGCGCATTTCGCCCACCATGATGATGTCGGGATCCTGCCGCAGCACGTGTTTCAGGCCGCTCTGGAAGCTGGAAGTGTCGAGGCCGATCTCCCGCTGCTCGATGACCGACTGGTTGTCCTCGAACACAAACTCGATGGGATCCTCCAGGGTGATGATGTGCCGTTTGAAGTTGGCGTTGATGTGCTCGAGCATCGCCGCGAGCGTCGTGGACTTGCCGGAGCCCGTGGTGCCGGCCACAAGCACGATGCCGCGATGCGACGACGCGATGTCCTTGAGCACCGGCAGCAGTCCCAGTTCCTCGAAGCTGGGGACCTGGGTCTTCACGTAGCGCATGGCCAGGGCGAAGGAGCCCTTTTGCTGGAAAATGTTGGTGCGGAATCGCCCGATCCCCGGTTCCAGGTAGCTGAAGTCCACCTCGCGATCCTCGTCCAGGCGCTTTCGGGCGTGAGGGGGCACAATCTTTTCGACGACCGAGTTCATCCACGTGTCGGTGGGCTGCGGGGCCTCGATGACGATCAACTGACGATTGAGGCGCAGGACGAATGGGGCTCCGACCTTGATGTGCACGTCGGACGCGCCGCCCTCAACGGCGGCCTTCAGGACGCCCCGGAGTAGTTCCATGATTTCCATAGTGAATTCGGGCCGAGAGGTTAGCAGGACCGGGGCCGGGCGGAACGCAATTTTCAAACCTGCCCGCTCCCCGGGAATTCCGGGCGCCGGGAGAGTCCGCGTCGTCAACCGGCGGGCTGCCCGATGTCACCTGTCCGATGCCGTCCATGGAATGGCGCCCCGGCCTCCCGTTTTCGCGCGATTTCAACCACGGATGGCGTTAGCCTGCCGGTGTGGCCGCCGCAGAGATCCTGGGATTCATTCTGACGTTGCTGGTGATGGTCTGCGGCATTGCCGGAGCAATTCTTCCGGGCCTGCCGGGCACTCCGCTGATTTTCCTGGCGGCCCTGGGCCACCGGCTTTGGTTTGGAGACCGCAGCGCCACCTGGGGGGTCGTGGCCGTGCTGGGATTGCTGGCGGCCTTCTCGATGGTCCTTGATTTTGTGGCGACCACCTATGGCGCGCGCCGTCTTGGGGCGACGTGGCGAGGGATGTTGGGGGCCGTGATGGGGGCGATGGTGGGCCTGTTTGTACTGCCACCGTTCGGACTCGTCCTCCTCCCCCTGATCGGGGCGGCCCTCGCGGAACTGCTGGGAGGTCGGCAATGGGGGGAGGCGGGGAAGGCGGGCGTGGGTGCGGCGATCGGGGTGCTCGCCGGCACCCTCGGCAAGATCGGGTGCAGCCTGGCGATGGTCGCCCTCTGGCTGTTCAACGCCCTGTGGCGCCTGCTGGAGTCGCCCCCCGCCGGATGAGACCCGGTTGAGGTCGTGCAGCCGACCTGGGGAGCGGCCTACCCGGGAGTGGTTTCCCTCGACCGCGCCGCCGGGGTTCGGGATTCCCCACCCGGCGCCGTTCCAGAGGCATAATGGGTGCCGTAGAACTTGTTGGAATGGTAGTAGTGGTCGCCGTAGTAGGAATGGCGGCCTTCAAAATCCAGATCGTTGATCACCATGCCGATCAGGTGAATTCCGGCGTCCTGAATCCGCTGCACCGACCGCAGGACGCTGTCCCGTCGAACCTTGTTGAACTTGGTGACGTAGATCATGCCGTCACTCAGCGCCCCGACGATCAGGGGATCCGCCACGGCGGTGGTCGGAGGGCAGTCGAGGACAATCCGGTCGTAATGCTGCGCCGCGTCGCGCAGGAATTGCTTCATGCGCGGCGACGCGAGGAGTTCCGATGGGTTTGGCGGGAGCTTCCCGCAACACACCACACTGAGATTCGGCACCTCCGTCGTGTGGACGATCTCCTCAAGGTTCCGAACGTTCTCGGAAAGATAGGCCGAGAGCCCGGCGGGACTTTGCAGCCCAAAGGCCTTCTGGACGGTTGGGCGGCGCATGTCGGCGTCCACCAGAAGCGTCCGCGCCCCGGTCTGCGCCGTGACGATCGCATAGTTGCAGGCGAAGACCGATTTGCCCTCCTCCGGGACGGTGCTGGTGACACTGACCGACCGGAGCCGGTCGGCGTTGCGGGCCAGGGCCACGGTTGCCCGCAGGGTCCGGAAGCCCTCCGAAGGGGTCGAGGCCGGCTGGAGGTGGGTGTGAACCTCGCGTTTCGCGGCATCCTTGACCTTGATGCGCGGGATGTAGCCGAGAAAGGCCAGCCCGAGGAACGATTCCACGTCTTCCTGGCTCTTCACCGAGTCGTCGAGCAAATTGACGAAGAACGCCAGGCCGATGGCCAGCCCGAAGCCCAGGACGATGCTGGCGGCGAGGATCATGCGGCGGTTCGGCTTGATCGGACGCGGCTGCGGCTCGGCCATGTAATCAATCATGATGTTCTGCTGCGTGTCCTTGGTGTTCAGCGTGTACTCACGCATTTTCGAGAGCACCTGCTGGTAGAAGACCTCCTCCCGCTCCCGTTTCCGGGTCAACACCTCGTATTGGGCCCGGGCCTCGTTCAACTCCGCGATCCGTTTCGAGGCCGCCGCAAAGCGCTGGCGGGCCTGGGCCTCCTTGGCCTTCTCCACCTGAACGGTGGTCAGGAGGGTGTCGAACGCCCGCTGTGCCTCGCCCCGCAGGCTGCCGCGATCCTTCTCCAGCGCCTTCAACACCTCCTCGACCCTCGGATGCTTGTCCTTGTAGCGCGTGCGCAATTCGGCCAGCCGTGATTCGTTGAGCACGATCCGCGCCTTCACCGCGTTCACCAGCGGGTCCTGGTTGACCACCGAAAAGTCCGCGACGTCCCGGCCGGCCGCCTTCCAATTCTCGGCTTCCTCTGCAATCTTTTCGGCCTCGGCAGTCCGCAGGTTCTGACGCGACAGATCCTCCTGGGCGTTTCGCAACGCCTGAAGATCCACGTTCTCCGCCTGCCGGGTGTCGTCCACCAACGACATCATTCCCTTTTCGACCCGGTACTTGTGGAGGGCCTCGATGGCCGCGGTCAGCTCCTTTTCCGCCGTGGCGGACTCCTTTTTCAAAAGATCCAGCCCCGAAAGGGCCTTGGTCATCTTGCGGTCCCGGCTTTGGCGCTGATAGGCCTCCATGAGGGTGTTGACCATGTCGGCCGCCCGGCGGGGATCCGTGTGCCGCGCCTTGATGTAAACCAGTCGGGAGAGCCGGACGGGGTCCACCTGGATGTCTTCCGTGACCGCGCGAATCCGGTCCTCCGAGAGTGCATATCTCGGATCCTCCTCCAGCCGGAGTTTCTGGATGACCGTTTCGATGAGGGTCGGACTGGTGATGCTCTGGTACTGGGTTTGGAGGTAGTCCTGATCCTTGACCCCCCACATCAGCGAATCACGGAGGCTCAGCACCCCGCCCGTCTCGGGGTCAATCTGGATCCGGCCCACCGCCTCGTAGATGGCCGGCGACTTGAACGCGTACAGGGCCCCGAGAGTGACGACGAGGGCGAAGGTGCAGAAAACCAGCCAGCGGCGCTCCAGAACGACCAGCCAGTAGCGCCGAAGCTGGAAGGAGTCGCCGAGGCGCCCGGGGGATTTCCCCGGAGAGGGGGAGGAGGAGGTATCCATGCGAAGTCAGAAGCCGCGAACCGCTAAAACACCGACTGCCCGACTTCAATCACGTCGTCGGGCTCGACATACAGCTTCCGGGCGGGATCGGTGATCTTCTTCAGTTCATCGTACGAAATCTGGATTTTGCGCCCCTTGCGCACCAGTTCGATCCGGCTCTTGTTGGCCAGCCGGGTGAAATCACCTGCCATGCCGATCACCTCGACGATGTCCACACGGCGATCCGAGGGGAGCAGAACAGTTCCCGGCCGGTTGACCTGCCCCAGCACGGTCACGATCTCTCGGGCGTACTCCTTCATCTCGATGTTCACCTGGGGATTCACGAACCAGTCCTTCATCAGGATCTGGCGGATCTTTTCCTGGGCCTCGGCAATGGTGAGTCCGGCCACCTGGACGTCCTGAACGAAGAAGTAGTTGATGGTGCCGTCGCCGGTCACCTTGGTCTCCTTGTTCATGTCCGGCTCACCCAAGACGCGAATGTTGAGGATGTCATTGGCCTGAATGCGCCGCGCGGTCTGCGGCCCGGGTTGCTGTGCCCGGATGCTCCAGCCACCGGCAATGGCCACGATGAAAAACCACCGCACAGCGGTGCAAAAGACGGCATTCATGGTTCAATAGCCCACCGACACCTGCAGAATGACACGATTGAGGACGTAATCGTTCAGTCCGGTACGCAGGGCGGCGTACTCGTCGTCGAACTGAGTCTCGTACTTTTCGAAGCTGTAGGCAAACAGCGCGGTGACCCATGCCCTGGGCTGGAACTGCACACCGAGGGATGCCGTATAGGTGCGGTCATCGCGTCCGTAATCCACGGGAAACTCGACCACCTGCGGACCCGTGGGGGTGTCCACTACCCCTGTGCCGGTGCTGGAAAGCGTCGAAAAGGACCCGAAGCTCGCCCCGAACCGGCCGACCATCGCCCAGCGTCCGGTCACGCCCAACTGCTGGGTCCCCGACAGCGACAGCACGCCGTTCTTGGTGGATTGGCCGGCGAACTGGGGGGAAACACCCACAAACCGGTTGTAGTCGAGCTTCACCAGCAGTCGTTGCGTCGGGGCGTAGGTCAGCCCGACGCCGACGGCCGGTCCACCGCCATCCCCCTGCGTATCGGCTCCCGTGAAATCCCGGGTCTCGTAGCCCACCTTGACCGTTCCGGTGATTCGCGGCGTGAAGGTGCCCCGAACGCCAAGGAATCCGCCGTATACCCAGGAATCCTCACCGGGAGGCTGCAGCGGGGACGCCGCCGAGACATCGGTATGCCCCCCGCTGATTTCCGAGAACAGGCCGATTCGTTCCGTCGGTTTGTACGTCGCCCCCACCGTGCCGCGAAGGGTCGCCTGGTTGTACAGATTGACGGCCTCCAGGTAATTGACAGCCGAATGGTTGAAGACCACGTACACGTCGGTCTTGACCGAGGAGTCGTAGGTGATTTGGTAGTTGTCCGTCCAGACCTGACGCCGGATCGGCACCCGCCGTACGACGGCGGTGCTGCCACCCAGGATCGTGTCGAGCCACGCGACGCTGTTGTAGCCGACCACGGTGAACCGCCCCAGTTCCATCCGCGCATCGAACTGGACGCGATCCTGGTTGCCGTTGAAGTCGCCGTTCTCGGTGTAGAGGATGAAGTCGTGGAAGTAGCCGAGCGACAGGGAGTTTTCCGGGTTGGCCCCATACTGAAGCTCGAATCCCGGGCTGAGGTACCACAACAGGTCCGACTCGACTCCCGCCTCGGGGGGGGTGAGGAAGGTGACGGGAACCACCTGACCGTTGATTTCACGGTCCACGGTGACCGGCCCGCCGGGCGACGGGTTCTCGGCCCCGTACAGCAGGTTGCCCCAAAATTGTGCGCTGATGTCGGCCTGCGGCTGAATCGCCAGCTTGCCGATGTTGTACGACAGAATCTGCTCGGGTTCGATGGCGCCGACAGGTCCCCCTCCGACCATGAGGGCGAGCGTGCCAAGCCCGGTCAGCCAGCGATGTTGGCGCGCCTCGTGGGCGGGTGCCGGCTGGGCCGTGACGTCGTTCTTGGAGACCATCGCTTCGTGCCACGCGCGGGCCGGAACCCTGGGGCGTCCGCCAACTCCCGGATACCCGGCAGGCGCAGCCCTGTTTGAGTGCCGGCAGGCACGCTGGAACGGAGTGTTCGAAGAACCCGTGCGTGATGTAAACCAAATTTCCGGCGACAGGGTCCACCCGGTCCGTCACGGACGGGCATCGAGTTTAGTCTTAACGCTCCCCGGGCCGCTCCCTATCCTCCGGACGTGATCCTGATCGTGATGGGCGTGTCCGGTGCCGGCAAGAGCACCGTCGGCCGCCTGCTGGCTGCGCAACTGGGCTGGGCGTTTCACGATGGCGATGATTTTCATCCGCCCGCCAACGTCGCCAAAATGAAATCGGGGACCCCCCTCGATGATGAGGATCGGAAACCATGGCTGCTGGCGATCCAGCAGCTCATGCGGGAGTGTGAGACCGCGGGCCGGTCCGCCGTGATTGCCTGCTCGGCCTTGAAGGACGCCCATCGCAGGCTTCTGCTGGCGGGTGAGCCGTGGGTGCGCTTCATTCACCTTCACGGCGATCGCGGTACTCTGGCCTGCCGGATGGCGTCGCGTCAGGGTCACTTCATGCCGCCCACGCTGCTGGAAAGCCAGTTGGCCGCGTTGGAGCCGCCGTCCGACGCGCTCGCGGTGGATATCGGTCCGGCGCCTGAGGTGATCGTCCGCTCGATTCTGGACCGCCTTGGTTTCTCTCCGGCCGTTCCTGCGCCATGATCGTTGAATTGATCACCACGGGCAGCGAACTGCTGCTCGGACGGGTGTTGAACAGCCATCAGCAATGGCTGGGGCGCCGTCTGGCCGATCTCGGGCATCCGGTGGGCCGTCAGGTCACCGTGCCCGATGGGGCTGAGGAGATCGGGGGCGCGGTGCAGGAGGCGCTTGCCCGTGCCGAACTGGTGATCACCACCGGGGGGCTTGGGCCCACCGGCGACGACCTCACGCGGGAACGGATCGCCAACCTGCTCGGCCGGCGACTGATTCACAACGCCGCGGTGGCCGGCCAAATCCGGGAGTACTTCGAATCGAGGGGGCGGGCGATGCCCCCGGCCACGCGGGTCGAGGCCATGGTGCCGGAGGGGGCACGGGTGCTGGTCAACCACCACGGTACCGCTCCCGGTCTGGTTCTCGAGATCCATCCCAACCCGTTCCGGGCCGACGGCCGGGCCGCCTGGCTGGTGATGCTGCCGGGGCCGCCACGGGAGTTGCATCCCATGTTCGACGACGAGTTTGTGCCCCTGTGGTCCGGAGCCTTCCCCCCCGGCGATGGTTTTTTCACCCGCACCCATCGGACCACGGGCCTGGGGGAATCGCTGATGGAGGACCGCCTCCGAATCCCGTTCGCCCCGCTTGTGGCCCGGGGGTTGGAACTCGGCTACTGCGCCCGCGTGGGGGAGGTGGACGTGCGATTCGCCGCCCGTGGCCCGGGAGCGGTGACGCTCGTTGAGGAAGCGTCCGGACTCCTCAGGCGGCACGCTGGAGAGCTGATCTATGGCACCGACGACGACACCCTGGAGTCCGTCGTCGTTCGCGAATTGGCCCACCGGTCGCTGACCGTGGCGGTCGCGGAATCCTGCACCGGAGGCCATGTGGCCAACCGCCTGACCAACATCCCCGGGGCCTCGGCGGTATTCCGCGCGGGCTACGTGACCTACGCGAACGAGGCGAAGGAGTCCGCCCTCGGGGTCCCGCACGCTTGCCTGGCGGCACAGGGTGCCGTCAGCGAACCGGTGGCACGCGCCATGGCGGAGGGAGCCCGCCTCCGTGCGGGGGCCGACTTCGGACTGAGCCTTACAGGCATCGCGGGCCCGGACGGGGGTTCCGACGACAAGCCGGTCGGCACCGTTTTCATCGGTCTCGCCGATGCCCGGGGCACCACGGTGATCCGGCGGAACAACCGCTTCGACCGCGAAACGTTCAAGTTCGCCAGCGCCCAGCAGGCTCTCGACGTCCTCCGCCGCCGGGTGTGCGGCCTGCCTCCGTTGGGTGACCGGGTCTGAGCTTCAGGGACGCGGGACGCGATCGGCGAGCCCGGAGTTTGCGTCGGCCGCCGGCACCCGACAGACTCCCCGCCGCCAACATGGGCGTCGAATTCAAGGACTACTACGAAATCCTCGGGGTGCCGCGCACCGCCAGCGCCGAGGACCTCAAGAAGGCGTTCCGCAACCTGGCCCGGCGCTATCATCCCGATGTCGCCAAGGACAAAAAGGTGGCCGAGGAGAAGTTCAAGGAGATCAACGAGGCTTACGAGGTCCTCGGCAATCCGGAGACCCGCGGCAAATACGACACTCTCGGAGCCCAGTGGAAGCAGGGTGCGGACTTCCAGCCGCCGCCCGGATGGAATGGCGGTGGCCGGGGGGCTGGCCGGCACGGCACGGGACCCGAATTCGAGTTCGGGGGCACCGGCTTCAGCGAGTTTTTTGAGCAATTGTTCGGAGGCCGGGGCGGGTTTGCGGCAGGAGGGGAGCCCGGACGCGCCCGCCGCGGCGCGGACGTGGAGGGGGAGATCGCCGTCACGCTCGATGAGGTCCTGAAGGGCTCGGTGAGGACCATTACGCTTCGGGCGAGCGACCCGCGCACCGGAGGGGACACCTCCCAGACCTTCAAGGTCCGGGTCCCGGCCGGTGTGCAGGACGGTCAGGCGATCCGGGTCACCGGCAAGGGTGGTGGCGGCCACGGCGGTGCCGCTTCGGGCGACCTCTACCTGCGCGTCCGCATCGTATCGCATCCCGACTTTCGGGTGACTGGCGCCGACCTGGAGACGGACCTTGATCTTGCCCCATGGGAGGCGGCCCTGGGCGCCACGCTGCCTGTGCCAACGCTCGAGGATCCGGTCACCATCCGCATCCCACCAGGCTCAAGTCCCGGGCAGCGGCTGCGGGTGCGCGGACGCGGCCTGCCCCGCGGCGCCTCCGGGGAGCGCGGCGACCTGCATGTCGCCCTGAATGTCGTCTTTCCACGCGAGCTCTCCGAGGAGGAGCGGAACCTCTGGTCCCGCCTGGCTGCCGTGTCGCGGTTCCAGCCGCGCGACACCGCCGGCTGACCCGCTTCAGGCATACCGGTCGGGATTCAGGAGTGAGAGATCGTGACCGGGCGGTGCTCCGGTAATCAGGCTGGAGACGATCCGTCCAGTGACCGGGGCCAGGCTCATGCCGATCATCGCGTGGCCGGTGGCGATCACCACGTTCGGCCAGCGGGCGGTGCGTCCCAGATAGGGCAGACCGTCGGGCGAACACGGTCGGAGTCCGCACCATGGCGTGAGGTCCTCGAAGTCGCCGGGAAGGAACTCCGGGAAATAGGTGGTGGCGGCGCGGACAATCCCGCGGATGCGTGCCCGGTTGATCCGCTCGTCGAGTCCCCCGATTTCCATGGTGCCCCCGAAACGGACGGCGCCGCCCATCGGCGTGACTGCAACCCGCGCCTCGGTGAGAATCGAACTCCGGGACGGCATCTGGCGCGGATGGGGCAGCGTGAGGCTGTATCCCTTGCCGGCTTGCATGGGAATGCGCAGATCGAATCCGCGGGCCAGGGCCTCCGACCAACTGCCGCCCGCGATGACGCATTCATCGGCCTCGACTTCGGATCCATCGGCCAGCCGCAACGCCACCACCCGCCCGTTGGCGGTCCGGGGACCGGAAATGCCGCCGGTGCCCCAGAGAAATTGCACTCCCAGACGCCCGGCTTCGGCTTCCAGTGCCGCCATGAATCGCCCGGGTTCGAGATGGCAGTCCCCCGGGTAGTATACCGCCCCCGTCACCTGCATGGTGACCTCGGGGTCGAGGTTCGCCGCTCCCCGCGCGTCCAGCACCTGCACCGGAATCCCGAGCGCCTCCGCCTGGGCGGCGGCCGCCCCCTCTTCCTCAAGACCATGGGGGGTCTGACAGAGCATCAACAGGCCCCGTCGGGTCAGTCCGAATTCTCCCACCGGCAGGGACTGCAATTCCTCGTACAGGGCCCGGCTTTCCAGATGCAGATCGCGAAGCACGGGCGTGGCGCACCGGACCCGTTCGGGTGTGGAGGCCCTCCAAAACCGGTAGCCCCACGACAGGAGGCCGAGGTTGAGGCGGGGTTGCACAAAAAACGGTGACTCAGGATTCCACAGCCAGCGGAGCCCGAGCGCCACCATTCCGGGCGCCGCCAGCGGCACAAAGTGGCTGGGCACGATCAGGCCCGCATTGCCGAACGAACATCCCCCCCGCGGCGGGGCCGACCGCTCGACCACGGTCACCGCGTGTCCCGCCCGTGCGCAGAAGTACGCCGTGCATAATCCAATGACTCCGCCCCCGACGATAACCACCCGTTTCGATGTCTTCATGAACAGGGCGGACGGCCCTCCAGCAGGCCTCCGATGCGCAGGAACGATTCGCCGGCAAATTCCATTGTCGGTTGGATCGTACCGGGACCCTGGGCCTGGCGGAAGCCGGCAGCGATCGGGTCCCCAACCTGGGTGGCTCTGTCCCGGGCTCAGTTGGGAGGCGGGTGGCGGCGGGGCGTCGGATCGCGCGACCTGGCCCGTGGGGGACCGCTTCAACGAGACGCGACACCCCCCGCCGAACCCCTTGCCCGCACTCCGGCGTCGCGGCAGCCTTGCCCCATGCACTTCCTCCGTCGCCTCCGGTTCGCCGCCGCACTGATTCCCATCGTCGCGTTGGGCGTGGATGATTATCCGCTGGGTCCCGACTCGACGACGCGTGGGTCCGGCATTCCCGTCGGGCGCGTGGAGTCCTTCACCTTTGCCGACTCCAGAATCTTCCCGGAGACGCGTCGCGCCGGATGGGTGTACATCCCTGCCCAATACGATCCCGCCAGCCCCGCCGCGCTGATGGTGTTTCAGGACGGGCACGCCTACGTGTCCACCAATGGCCAGCAGCGCGTTCCGGTCGTGCTCGACAATCTCATCGCACGGGGCGAGCTGCCGGTGATGGTGGCCGTTTTCGTCAATCCGGGGCACCGCGGGGAAGACGGTCCCGCAGCCGACGGCTGGGGCAACCGCAACAATCGCAGCTTCGAATATGATTCCCTCGGAGGGGACTACGCACGCTTCCTGGTGGAGGAATTGCTACCCTATGTCACCAACCGGTACGGGCTCAATCTCAGCACCGACCCCGAACGGCGCGGCATCGCCGGCATGAGCAGCGGCGGCATCTGCGCGTGGACCGTGGCCTGGGAGCGTCCGGACCAGTTCCGGAAGGTGCTGTCCCAGATCGGCAGCTTCACCAACATTCGCGGGGGCCACGTGTACCCGGCCCTCATTCGCAAGACCGAGCGGAAGCCGGTGCGGGTCTTCCTCCAGGACGGCAGCAATGACCTCAACAACCTTCATGGCAACTGGCCGCTGGCCAATCAGCAGATGGCCAGTGCGCTTGCCTTTGCCGGTTATGATTTCCGGTTTGAGTTTGGGGACGGCGGCCACAACGGCCGGCACGGCGGCGCCATTCTCCCCGAGGCCCTGCGATGGTTGTGGCGTGCGGAGTCCGCAAACCCGCCAAAACCGGAGACCCGTGACAATCTCGCGGGGGACGAGGCCCTCTCCAAGCTGCTGCCGGACGGCGGAAATCCCGGGGACTGGGAGCTGGTGGCCGACGGCTTCGGGTTCACCGATGCCGCGTGCAGTGACGCCGAGGGCAACTTCTACTTCAGCGATTTGGGCAACAACATCCTGTACCGCCTTGGCGTCGGGGAATCCCGGCCGGTGGCCTGGCTGGAGGGCGGGCCCAAGGTGAGCGGACACCAGTTTGGCCCCGACGGCCGCCTCTACGCGGCCACGCAGGGCGACGCCCGGGAAAAGCGGATCGTGGCCATGGATCCCGGGACCGGGGGGGTGGAGGTCATCGCCACCGACGTGCAGCCCAACGACCTCGTGGTGTCACGGGCCGGGTTCATCTATTTCACCGACACCGGTGCCGGCCAGGTGGTACGGGTCCCCATCACCGCGCGATCCCTGTCGCGTCCGGCCCCGGTGGCCGGTGGCATCAACAAGCCCAACGGCATCGCCTTGAGCCCCGACCAACGCACCCTCTACGTCAGTGAATATGGCGGCACCAATGCCTGGACCTTTCTCGTGGATGCCTCGGGCAACCTGACGGGTGGCGAGCGCAGCCTGGAACTCCGGAGTCCGGTGGGACGTTCCGACAGCGGCGGGGACGGCATGACCGTGGACGCCGCCGGGCGCCCGTGGATCACCAGTCATGCGGGCATTCAGGTGTTTGACACACAGGGCCGGTTGGGCGGTGTGGTGTCGCGTCCCCAGGACAAGGCGACGGTCAGCTGCGCCTTTGCGGGGCCCGGCCGGGCCTACCTGTATGTCTGCAGCAGCGATGGCGTGTTCCGCCGCAAGACCCTGGCCACCGGCGCCGGGATCAATCCTCCGTGATCTCAAGGAGGCGCCGCTCGAGCCGTGCGGTGTGTTCCTTCAGCGCCGGGGCACTTAGGTCCCGGGGCACCCATTCGGGGGCGCCGGCGATGACCGCGCAGTGAGCGAACGGCATCGGAATCTGGAAGCCGTCCCAGCTGGGCAGCACGCGTTTCCGGCTGAAGTTCAGCGCAATGGGGACGAGGGGGAGTCCGGTGTGCTGGGCCACGGCAATGGCTCCGGGCAGCACGCGATACCGCGGCCCGCGCGGGCCGTCGGGCGTGACGGCAATGTCGTGCCCTTCGCGGGCCAGGGTGATCATTTCCGACAACGCCGCCGCGCCGCGGCGACTGGAGGATCCGCGGACCGCCCGCACTTCGAACAGCTCAAGAATGCGCGCCGCAATCGCGCCATCGCGACTGGCGCTGGCCAGCGCGGCCAGGCGTCGTCCGGGACCCATCATGCCGAAGTAACGCCGGTAGACCTCGGGCGCGAGCAACTGGCGGTTGTGCCAGATGGCGAACACGGCGTGCTGCCGGGTGCCCGGCCCGAACAGCCCCGAGCGGTCTTCGAACCGCCAGCGCAGGGTCCGGCTGACGGATAACGCCACCAGCCAGGCAAAACGCGCGACGAGACGTCCTCCGGTCGTCGGGGGATGCGGCGTGGTGGGGGTTGCCGGGCGCCGCCGGGCAGCACTGGACGCTTCCATGGTCATCCCGGCCGTTTCAGGCAGGCCCTCAGAAGCTGCTCCACCGTGGCCCCGTCGCCCAACATGGCGATGGCAGCGCGTGCCGCGGTCAGCGCCTCGGCGGGCTTGAATCCAAGCGACACCAGCGCCGCCACCGCGTCGTTCAACCGCGGATCGCCGCCCGGCATCACCCCCGATGCCCCGGCGGCAGCCGATGGAACCGCTCCTCCGCCAAATCCCCCCAGCTTGTCCTTCAGTTCAACCACGATCCGTTCCGCCGTCCGGCGTCCGACACCCGGGATGCCCGCGAGGGCCTTGAAATCGCCGGACGCCACCGCTCCGGAGAACCCGCTCACGCTCATGCCGCTGAGGACATTGAGCGCCAGTTTTGGGCCGATGCCGGACACCGTGTGGATCAGCAGACGGAACAGATCCCGCTCCGGGGCCGTGAGAAAACCGTACAACTGGTGGGCGTCCTCGCGGATCGCCAGGTGGGTCAACAGGTGAACGTCCTTGCCAGGCGCCGGCAGACGTTCGAAGGACGACAATGGGATCAGCACCTCGTAGCCCACGCCGTGGACCGCCACCGTAACCTGGGTGGGATGCGCCTCGACCAGAGTGCCATGCAAAAAGGTGATCATTTCCCTGCGACGCCGTCAGCCTGAGCCACAGAATCCGAAAGGGGAAGGATGTCGCTGGCGGCGGACGCCGCCGCCAGGCGGGCGAACCGGCGCGGTTTCCGTCGGACATTGAACGACGGAGTGATTTGGGTAGGGTCGCGACATGACACGTCATTGTCATCGCTGTGGCTGGGAATGGGCGTTTCGCGACCTGCCAGGACGCAGCGAAACCTGTCCCCAGTGTCGTGCCGACCTGAGGGTCTGTCTGAATTGTGCCTACTATGACTCAAGATCAGCCCACCAGTGTCGCGACGGCAGAGCCGACCCGGTGGAAGCGAAGGAGCAGGCCAATTTCTGCGAGTACTTCGATTTTGCGCTGCG
Organism: Verrucomicrobiia bacterium; assembly: GCA_019634635.1. NCBI lineage: Bacteria > Pseudomonadati > Verrucomicrobiota > Verrucomicrobiia > Verrucomicrobiia bacterium. The sequence goes on along the minus strand of JAHCBB010000008.1, from coordinate 12,620 downwards.
CTCCTGGAATACTCCGGGGGTCAATCCGCGGGCGGATGAAGCCCGGGCGACACTGCGCAGCCTGCTCGGGGACTGAGCTTTGACAACGCAGGAGCGTCGGTCGCGCGTGCTGTATCGGTCCGGTCCGGGGCTCCGTGGGTCTTTCGTTACGGATCGCGGTTCCGATTCGCCCATCGTTCACTCCCCCTCCTCGTCCTGCGCGGAAATCCGGGGCACACCCGCCTTCCTCCCCACAGCATCGCCATGTCCAGGCATCCGCTCGAAGGCCGCGTGATGCGTGGGAATGCCCCGGGCGCGGAACTCCCGCTCGAAATCGGTTTCCAAGACCTCCAAGTCGGGTGGGACGGTGGTCGGGCCGAATTCCGGCAAGCCTGCAAACGCCTCCAGGATCGCCTCGAAGTAGCCCGCGTGATCGGTCCGCAGATACACCTGACCTCCGGGGCCCAGAGCGGCGGCTGCCAGCAGCGCAAACGAACGGTTGACCAATCGTCGCTTCCAGTGACGCCGCTTGGGCCACGGATCGGGAAAGTACACATGCAGCACGTCCAGACCACCCGGCGGCATCATCCATTCCAGTGCGTAGGCCGCCTCCAGACGAAGACAACGCACATTCTGCAGTCCCGCGCGACGGGCCTTGCGGTCCAGTTTCCTCAGACGACCCAGCAACCGCTCAACCCCGAGGAAGTTGCGCCCGGGGTGTGCCGCGGCGCGTTGGGCGAGGAAGGAGCCGTCACCGGCCCCGAGCTCCATCTCGACCGGGTTCGCATTGCCGAAGACCGCCCGGAGGTCCAGCCGCTGCATGATGTCGGGACGCAGGATCCAGTCGGTGTCCGCGTCGGGCAGACGGGTTCCGGGCAGCAGCATAAGATCGCGCGGGGGAATCCGGCGGCAGTCAGTCCCGGACCAGCAGGCCGAGGGACGCCGTGTAACCATGGAGGCAGTTGTGTCCGCCGACCGGGCCGATTTCGCCGTTGCAAAAAAATCCGGCAACCGGCAGCGGTCCCAACTGCTCCTGGATCAGCCCGGCGTCGTGGTTGGGGCGCCCGAAGAGCCGGCGGCCACGACCGTTGCACACGCTCAGGAGGCCGCCGTACACGGTGAGCCCGTGGATGCGGCCCCGTGTCTCCTCAAGGCAGGCCGCGAGGTCTGCAGCGGCGGTGGCAGCGTCGCGGCGATGGAACTGGATCGTCTGCCCGGTGCGGGGCACCGCCCCGACGGCCAGGATGCCCCGGTCCTGGTCGGCCCCAAGGAGGTTTCGGACCAGAAAATCGCCGGGACCAAACTCCTCCCGATATTCGTTGCTGGCGAAACCCACAAACAAGTTGTGTTGGGCGCGGGCCTGGTCGGACTCAGACAGGCCGTTGAAGGTGTCGCGCAGCACGCTGTACGCCGGGCGGTTGGCGATGGTGAGGATCAGGTTCCGGTCGGCCTTGGTGATCGTCCACGGCGCTCCAATCGGCGTGCACCCCTGGGAGACCATCGTCTCCAGGCGCACGTCCCCGCCCACGGCCACGGCGACACCGCCCTCCTCGAAGACCTTGCCGTCCAGGTACACCTGGGTCCGCCGGGGTTCGAACAATCCGCTGGCAAGACCGCCCACCACGGGTTTGCCGGGATACCCGTCGTTCCACGATTGGAGCCACGCCTCGGGATCCAGGTGAAACGGGTCGGCGAAGGCAATCCAGCCCCGGACGGTGGCCGCCGCGATCCCGGTGCGTCCGGGCCAGGAAATCCCGGACGGCAGGGTCTCAAGATCCTCCTGCTCGAAGCGGGTGATCTGGAGCCGGGCATCGGGCAGGTGGAACAGTTGCAGGACAATGCCGGCCTGGTCCTCAAGTTCCTCGCCGTTGGCGATGAGGCTCTGGCTGGAGCAGCCGGCGAGCAGGGGGATCCGGGCGTGGACGCGGAGAAGCTCCAGCACCTCGGAGGCCATTTCAAAGAACTGGGGTGTCATGAACACCAGTCCGAGGGAGACCGAGGGGGCATCGAGACGGGCGCGCGTCGCCTCCGCCCAGCGGCGGACACGCGTCTCATCCCATTCCCCGGCGAAATGGGCCGTCACCGAGTACCGGTTCCTCATGCGGCCAACGTAGTGAGACCCATTCCCGCTGCAAGGAAGCACCGGAGCGTGTTCAACGGCGACGGCTCCAGAAGAGGTCCTGCCATTGTTTCTGCTTCTCGCCCGCCTCCCGCAGGAAGGGCGCCAGGGCGCCCCAGCGAAGCAGGCGCTCGTTGATCCAGCGCCACGGCTGGCGGAGGGGACGGGCGAAGTCCACGAACAGCACCACCCGGTAGCCGTCGGTGTCATTCCACACCTCGTGATTAAAGGTGTCGTCAAAGATGAACGCCTCCCCCTCGCGCCACGTGTAGAAATCATTCCCGACGCGGATCCTCACCCGCTCACGGGGCTCGGGGACCATCAATCCCAGGTGCAGCCGCAGGATCCCGTTCCACGCCCCGCGGTGCGCCGGGATGTGTTTGCCCGGGTACAGGATGCTAAAAAATGCGGTGGTCATGCCCGGGATCCGGCCGAGCAGACGCATCGTCTCCGGGCAGCGCTTCGCGTTCTCCGAGCAGTCCATGCCGATGCCGGCAAGAAAGAAGGTCTTCCAGTGATGGTCGGACTGGATGGCCCCGACCTCCTTCAGGATGTCCTGGAAGCTGGGCATTTGGTCCCGGAACACCATGACCGCATCCAGCTCCTTCCTCACCGCGCCCCACTCCCGCTCAATCGCCGCCGCCCACGGAAAGTCACGGCTGTCATAAATGTGCGGATCCCCGAGGGGCGAGGCCGCGGCAAGGCGGTTTTCGAGCCAGTGCTGCAGGGTCAGGCCCAGGCGCTGAAGCCCGTTGCGATCCGTGCGCAGCGTGTGGCGACGGTGACGCAGGTCGTTCGACGGAGCGGGCGTCACGGACGCTTCCGGCGCTGCCGGTGTGGATGCGGAAACAGTGGTCATGTACAGGACGATTGGGACGGAGGCTCGGGCAAGCCGCCGTCGGATTCCCAATCGTAACAAAACCCCCGCACGGTGAACAAGATCCTGGGTGTTGCCCGGCGCATCGCGCCAATCCCGGGGGACTTCCGGGACCGTTCACGGTGACGCCGCGCCCGTGCAGGATGGACCGTGGGTTCCCGCCGTTCGCAGCCCGGGATTTTTCCGGGGAGTGACTTGACGGTGGCATGCCGGGCGGGGGACGGTCGGGTTTCCGGGCGCTCATTTTTGGAGCCTGGACCGGGTCCGTCAGCGGGTGCTGGCGGAGGTGATTGGTGATGGTCGGGCCGCCATCCCCCAGTGCCTGGCATTGTCCCCGTTCAGTGGCCCCATCCCGAGACCGACGCCATGTCCGATTTCTTCCAGACTGGAGCCATTGCGACGCTCCACCGGCTGGGTCCCACCAACCTGGCGCGGCTCGAGTCCGAGCTTTGTGAATTTGCAAAGGACACGCCGATCGCCCTGGTCCTGCCCTGCCATGTCCGCGAACTCGGAACACCCGCACTACGCAACATCCTCAAGGAACTTCGCGGTGCGAAGTATCTGCGGGAGATTGTCGTGGGCATTGACGGTGCAACCCCCCGGGAATGGCGGCGGGCCCGCAAAATCTTCAGCATTCTGCCCGAACCGCCGGCGCTTCTTTGGAACAACGGCCCGCGCATGCAGCGGATCTTCGAGCAACTCCAGGAGGCCGACCTCGATATCGGGCCGACGGGGAAGGGGCGGAACGTCTGGACCTGTTTCGGCTACGTGCTGGCCAATGAGCGGTCCGCCATGGTCGCGTGTCATGACTGCGACATCACGACCTACAACCGGGAGCTGCTGGCCCGTTTGTGCTATCCGGTGGCCCATCCCCACCTCGGGTTCGATTTTTGCAAGGGGTATTCGGCGCGGTACACCCACCGGCTCCACGGGCGGGTCATGCGGCTTCTGTTCACCCCGCTGATGCGCTCCCTGGAGTCCATTCTCGGGCTCCAGCCCCTGCTCGTCTATCTCGACACCTTCCGCTATCCGCTGTCGGGGGAGATGTGCCTGGACCTCGACCTCGTGCGCCGGGTGCGGGTGCCATCGGACTGGGGCCTCGAGGTGGGCATGCTCGCCGAGGTGTTCCGCAACTCCGCCGCACGGGCCATCTGCCAGAGCGAACTCACCGAGCGCTTCGACCACAAGCATCAGGAACTGTCCATCCGCGATCCCGAAAAGGGGCTCAACAAGATGGCGGTGGACGTGACCAAGACGATCTTTCGCGTGATGGCTGCGGAGGGGATCAAGCTGGACGCCGGACTGTTCGACACCCTGCTCAGCGCCTTTGTGCGGAAGGCCGAGGACACCCTCCGTCACTACAATGCCGACGCCGCGATCAACGGGCTGGTCTACGATCGCCATGAGGAAGAGCAGGCGGTGGCGACCTTCGCCAAGAGCGTCCGGATGGCGGCCCGGGGCTTCACGAACGATCCCCTGGGCACGCCGCTGATTCCCAACTGGAACCGTGTGCAGTCCGCGCTTCCCAACCTCATGGAGGAGTTTCGCGAAGCGGTCCGGTTGGACAACGCGTAGCCCTTCGGTCCCCCCATGCCCGCTTTCCTGGAGCCGCTGCTGATCTCCGTGTACGGCGAGACGGCCTCCCGGCGGCTGCTGCCGCAGATCGGGCGGCTCATCGAGCATTGGCGCCCGCGCCTCGCCACCCTGCCGGCCGCCCGGGCGCGAGCGCCCCTTGGGGAGCGGGATGTGGTGCTCATCACCTATGCGGACCAGATCCGGGAATCCGGCGTGGCGCCGCTCCGGACCCTCGCAGAATTCGCGGCGTGCCACCTGCGCGGCGTTGTTCAGGGCATCCACCTGCTGCCGTTTTATCCGTGGTCCTCCGATGACGGCTTCTCGGTGAAGGACTACCGCGCCGTGGATCCCGCGTGTGGGGAGTGGGAGGATGTCGCCCGGATCGGCCGCGAGTTTGACCTGATGCTGGACGCGGTTTTCAACCACCTTTCCGCGGGCAGCCGGTGGTTCGAGCAGTTCCTGGCAGGCGATCCGGAGTTTGAGGATTTCTTCGTGACGGTCGAGGGCGAGCCGGACCTGTCCCAGGTGGTGCGTCCTCGGGCGCTGCCGTTGATCACGGAGTTTGAGGGCGCGTCGGCGCGGCACCGGGTTTGGACGACGTTCAGTGCGGACCAGGTGGATTTGAATTTTCGGAACCCGAAGGTCCTGCTCGCGGTGCTGGACGTGCTGCTGTTTTACGTCAGCCAGGGTGCCCGATACGTCCGGCTGGACGCCATTGCCTTCCTCTGGAAGGAGATCGGCACCTCTTGCATTCACCGGCCGGAGACCCATGCGATCATCCGGTGTTTCCGCTCGGTGCTTGCCGATGTGGCCCCCGGCGTCCGGCTGATCACCGAGACCAATGTGCCGCATGCCGACAACATCGCGTACTTCGGTGACGGCACCGATGAGGCGGATCTGGTGTACAACTTTGCCCTCCCCCCGCTCGTGTTGCACAGCCTGGCCACGGGAGACGCGTCGGATCTCAGCCGCTGGGCCGCCGCGCTCCGGTTGCCGGACGGCGATGTCACCTTCTTCAATTTTCTGGCCTCTCACGACGGCATCGGACTCAACCCCGTACGTGGCCTCCTGTCCGACGGCGCGATCGGGTCGCTGGTGGACCGCACCATGAGGCATGGAGGCCTGATCTCGCTGAAGCATCTCCCGGACGGCTCCACCGCGCCGTACGAGATGAACATCAATTACTTTGATGCCCTGTCGGATCCCGGGGGCCGCGAGCCGCTGGAGCTCCAGATCCGCCGCCACCTTTGCGCCCATGCCATCCAGCTTTCCCTCGCGGGTGTCCCTGGAATCTACGTCCATTCCCTGTTGGGTTCCCGGGGCGACCGTGCGGCGGCGGACGCCACCGGCATCGCCCGCCGGATCAACCGGGAGCGTCTTGTGCGCGGTCCGCTGGAGGCGGCACTGGCGGATCCGGAAAATCTTCGGCACCGCGTCTTCCGGGCGATGTGTGGCCTGATCACCGAGCGCGGCCGGCGACCGGCATTTGCACCCGCGTCGAGCCAGGCGGTTCGCGATCTGCATCCCCAGGTCTTTGCCGTGGAGCGCCGGTGTCCGCGCACGGGTTCAACCGTGCTTGCCCTGCACAACGTGGGCGTCACCCCGGTGACATTGGAGGCTCCCGGCGTCCCGCAACGAGTGACGTTGGGCGCATACGAACACCTCTGGATGGACCACCCGGACTCCACGGTGGCTCCCCGCGCAGGCGCATAGGCGGCTACGATCCCACACGCTCCAGGGCTGCCCAGCGTTCGTAGAGCCGTGCCACCCCGGCTTTTGCGTCTTCCAGTTCGGACAGCATTGCCGGCACCTCTGCGGCGCGCGTGGTGTACGTCGCCGGGTCATCGAAGGTTGCCTCCAGTGTTCGCACCCTGGTTTCGGCCTCGTGGATTGCCGCTTCAATGCCCTCGAGTTCCCGCTGCTCCTTGAAGGTCAGCTTGCGGGGCTTTGGCGGCACCGGACCGGGGGGCGTCCGAAGCGGTGGCGACGTGGCGGTCCGTGGGGTGGCCACCGGAGCGACTGCCCTCGCCTGCTGGTCGCGGTCCTTCTTCTTCTCGAGGTAATAGGAGTAGTTGCCCTGCTGGATGACGAGACCGTCGTCCTCGAAGGCCACAACCTGGTCGCAAATCCGGTCGAGGAAATACCGGTCGTGGCTCACCACCAGTACGGCGCCGTCGAAGCGCACGAGGGCCTCCTCCAGCATCCGAAGGCTTGGGAGATCGAGGTCGTTCGTGGGTTCATCAAGGACCAACAGATTGCCGCCGCGCTTGAGCACCTTGGCCAGCATCAGGCGGGCCCGTTCCCCGCCGGACAGCTTGCCGACGACCTCGTGAACCCGGTCGTCGGCAAACAGGAAGCGGCGCAGATAGCCCCGGACGCTCAGGCCTTTGCCGCCGAACATCACGGTTTCATCGGCGTCCGCGATCTCCTCCAGGACGGTTTTGGCGGGATCCAGCTGCATCCGCACCTGGTCAATGTAATTGAAGATCACCTTCTTCCCGATGCGCACGTCGCCCTCGTCCGCCGGGCGTTCCCCGAGACACAGCCGGAGCAGGGTGGTCTTGCCCACGCCGTTGCGACCGATGACGCCTGTGCATTGTCCGGCCCTGAGCGAAACGGTGAGATCGCGAAACAGCCAGCGGTCCGGGCCGTCCCCGGGAACCCTCGCGCCGGCGCCGGTGAGTTCGACGCCCACATTCCCCATGTCGGGCGCCGGCGGGATCAGGAGGTCCATTTCGCGCTCCTCCGGCGGCGCCTCCATGCCGGCGGTGGCGTAGTAGGTGTCCAACCGGTGCCGGGCCTTGGACCGCTGGGCCCGCACCCCGGCCTTCACCCATTCGAGTTCCGCGCGGAGAAAACGCTGACGCCGGCGTTCGGACTGTCCGGTGATTTGCTGGCGCAGGGATTTCGCCTCAAGGAATGCGGTGTAGTTCCCGGGGTGGGAGAAGACCCGTCCGTCCGAAAGCTCCATGATCCGCGTGGCAATCACGTCGAGAAAATAGCGGTCATGGGTCACGAAGATGACCGCCCCGGGGAAGTTCCGGAGACAGTCCTCCAGCCACCGGATGGACTCCGCATCGAGATGGTTGGTGGGTTCATCCAGCAGCAGCAGGTCGGGTTGCGCGGCCAGCGCACGACACAGGGCGACCCGGCGCTTTTCGCCGCCCGACAAGCGGCCCACCAACGAATCCAGCGGGGCCACGCCCAGTGCGCTGGCCTCGGCACGGATGCGTGACTCCAGGTTCCATCCGTCGGCATGCTGGATCTTCTCGAGCAACTCCGAGAGCGCTGCATCGGAACCGTCGCCCTCCTCGTAGCGCCGCAGCCATCCGATGAGGTCGGAGGCGCCAGCCTCAATGTTCTCCCGGACGGTCCGGGTGCCATCCAGTTCAAATTCCTGCGGCAGGTAACCGACCCGCAGTCCCCGGCGGCGTGAAATCTCCCCCGAGTCGGCCTCCTGTTCGCCGGAAAGGATCTTCAACAGGCTGGTCTTGCCGCAGCCATTCCGGCCGACAAGCCCCACTTTTTCGCCCGGGGCGACGGCCAGGGTGACGCCCGCGAGCAGCACCTGGTGCCCGTAGGCCAGGGTCAGTTCGTTGGCGGACAGCAGCGACGGGTTGGCGGCACGCATCAGACCTCCAGTTGGACGGACCCCGCATCGCCTGTCGAGTGGCGAGACGCGCGGTTTGGACTCCCCGGGCCCTGCGAGGTGACCGGAAATACCGTTTGACCGGGTTTTCGGCGCCTCGCTAGGTTTGCCGGCTCCGAGCACTTCGGTTTTCCCGCCATGTTTGGCACAATACGAAAGCACCAGCGTTGGCTGTGGGTGGTGATCATTGCGTTTGTGATCGTCTCCTTCGTCTTCTTTTTCAGTCCCAACCAGAGCCTGGGAAGGGGGGGCGGCTCCGCGACCCGCGGCGTCGTGGACGGCAGGCCGGTCAGCGACTCCGAATTGCGGACACAACTGCATCTTGCCGACCTGAGCGGCTACCTCCGCTTTGGGGAGGCCTACCGGTCGGGACAGGCGGCCCGGATGGGCTTCAATCGCAAGCAGGAACTCGCAAAACGGCTCCTGATCGAAACCCGGCGCCGGGAGCTCGGCATCGAGGTAAGCGACGAGGCTGTCGCCCAATGGATCCGTGCATACCTCCGCGACCCTCAGACCGGCCAGTTCAATTACAACGCCTTCATCCAGAATTCCCTCCGGCCCGCCGGCTTCACGGAGGCGGATTTCGTGAGTTTCGTCCGGCAGGAGGTCGCCCTGCAGCAGCTGGAACGGCTCATGAGCGTGCCGGGACGCCTGGTGACCCCGCAGGAAGCCGAGGACGAGTTTCGCCGGGTCAACGAGCGGTTTGACGTCACCGTCGCGTCCTTCCCTTCGTCCAACTTCCTGGCATCGGTCGTGGTGGACGATGCCGCCCTGGGGATGTTCTTCACCAACCGGCTCGCCGAATACCGGATTCCGGAACGCGCGACCCTGACCTATGTGCGCTTCGCGACGACGAACCACCTGGTCGAGGCGGAGGAATTCATCGCGGGAAGGCCGGAGGTCGCGGGGCAGGTGGAGCAACTCTACCAGCAACGGGGCGCCGATGCGTTTCGGGACGATGCCAACAACGTCCTTGGCAAGGAGGCCGCCCTCGAGAAGATCCGGGAAAATTTCGTGCGACAGGTGGCCGGCCAGATTGCGCTCAGCAACGCGGTCGTTTTTGCCAATGAGCTCGGCCAGATGGAGCCGGTCGCGGCGTCCAACCTCGCCGTCCTTGCCGCCGCGAAGGAGCTCTCCGTCGAGACCACCCCGCCGTTTCCCGAGGGCGGGCGTCCCTTCGGATTGGAGGACATCCGGGATCTGGCGTCCGCCATGGGCCGGATAGGCCCGGACCAGCCGTTCACGCCGCCCATGGAGGGCGCGCGCGGGGTCGTGGTCGCTGCGCTCACCGAGCGCATTCCCAGCACGATTCCGCCGTTGGAGTCCATCCGGTTGCGCGTGGAAAGCGATTTCCGGGAAGTGCAGTCCGCGGTGGCCGCCCGAACTGCCGGTCAGGAATTCTTTGTCGCGGCTTCGGGCGCCCTCGCCGACGGGAAATCCCTGGAGGATGCCGCCTCCGGGCAGCCGATACGCCTTGCGGAGGTCTCCTTCACGCTGAGCTCGCCGGCCATACCCGGCCTCGAATCGAGCCTCAATCCGGCGCTCGTGAAACAGGTCGCCTCGACCAACGCGGTGGGCTCGCTTTCGTCGTTCATCCCCACCGAACGGGGGGGCTTCCTGTTGCGGGTCCGCGAGCGTCGGGCCGTGGAGGACGAACTGACCCGGGCCGCGCTCAATGGATTTCTTGCCGAGCAACGTCAGGCGCGGGAGGAGGACGCCTTCCGGGTGTGGTTTGCCGACCAGATGAAGCAGTCGGGGATCGCAACCCTGGTGGAAAACCTCCCGCTGTGACATGAAGCCGGCGCCGCCGGTCATCCGACTCTCGGCGCCGGCGCACGGTCTGTCGTGGGCGGTGCCGGTGTTGTACGAGGACGAACACCTGCTGGCACTGGACAAGCCGGCCCGGCTCCTTAGTTCGCCCGATCGCTATGACCCGGCGAGACCGAACCTGATGCGCCTGCTGCACGAGGGTGTGGCCGCGGGCCGGCCGTGGGCCGCGTCCCGGGGCCTCACCTATCTCGCCAATGCCCATCGCCTCGACTTTGAGACGACCGGGGTGTTCCTCCTCGCAAAATGCCGCGATGCCCTCGTGGTGCTGGCCAACCATTTCGGATCCGAGATTCCCAAGAAGTACTACGTGGCGCTGGCTCAGGGCCGCCCGGCTGCGGAAACGTTCTCGGTTGAGAAACCGCTTGCCGCCGACCGGTATCATCCGGGCCTCATGCGGATCGCGCGCCACGGCAAGAAGTCGGCAACCGAATTCCGGATCCTGGAATCGTTCCCCGGCCACACCCTGCTGGAGGCGCAGCCGCATACGGGGCGCACCCATCAGATCCGTGTGCATCTAAAACACGCAGGCCTGCCCATCCTCGGCGACCGCACTTATGGAGGCGGGCTCCTTTATCTGTCCTCGCTCAAGCCGGGCTACCGCCAGCGTCCCGCGGTGCCGGAGCGCCCGTTGATTGCCTCGATGGCCCTGCATGCGTGGCGGCTGGAGTTGCCGCACCCGGTCACCGGCGGCGCGCTTTGCATTGAAGCCCCATGGCCGCGAGAACTGCAGGTCGCCCTGAAGTATCTCCGACGATTTGCCTCGATTCCGGCGTGAACCATGGCGGCCGGCCCCGCGGCTCAGCGACCCACCGGAACGTAGTATCGCTCCTCGATGTTCATCTCCGGATAGAACTCCAGATTCAGCGAGCCCGCGGGGTTGAGGCTGTATTCCCGCACCTTCACCCTCGGACGGCCGCCACCCTGCGGAGCGCAATCCACGCCAAGGCAGATCCGGGTCACGTTGTTTCCGCCGCGGGATTTCATGAAGAACCAACCGTCCACCTCGTCTCGCGGAAAGCCGCCTTCCACCCGGCCCGAGAACTCCAACTGGGGAACGTAGCCGTCTTCCGGAGCGGACGGCGGGCACTCCGAGCCCGGCTGCAGGCCGCCATCGGGAACGGACAGCACCACCCTCCAGTCGAACCACGCCCGGTTGCGCTCCCAGCGAACGGGGCCGGTCTCCGCCGCGACCACCAAGTCCACCCCGGACTCCTCCGGACCCACGGCCCGCTGCCCCATCAGGTCCAAATGCACCCGGTCCGAGTCCTCAGCGAGGCGAAACTCCATGCGCTCCCGATGAACCAGCGGAACGGGCGGCCCACGCTTGATCAGCCGAAACAACACCGGACGCTCCGGGTCGGGGCGGTGATACGCCCGGTCGGACGGATTGGCATACTCAAAACCAATGACCCCCCAGCGGCATCGGCGATAGCCGTCCTTCTCCACGGAAATGCTGATGCCCTTTCCCGTCTTGCCCAGCAGCTGAAAGCGCCCCTGAGAATCCGTTTCCACCCAGGTTTCGCTGGTCCCCTCGACCGACAGATCGGACCAGACAAGACGAACCTGTGCGCCCGGGACTGGATCATCATGGTCATCCAATACGATTCCCCAGAAGCTGATCGGCTGACGCCAGTCATAGAACCGGTCCTTCACAGAATTCTCAAAATATCTCAAGAACTCTGGATCCTCAAGCGATTCGCGTCGCGCGTTCCTGTCGTTCCACTCGCGCTGAAACTCTTCATCGAGGATTTCGGGAATCCGGGGTGAAGGCGTATTTGAAGCGAGTCCCCGCGTCATCGCCGCAGGGCCGCGTGATGCACCAGGGAGGATTCGAGGATGAGCTGAGGAATATCTCCATATCAGAAAGCATGCAATAACCACCAACGCGAATTTAAAAAGTACCGTAGCAGCTTTTCCGTATATCATGTTATTATTCTTCAAGTTTGACGGCGACACCTCGGAAGAAGACCATCGTCTCCTGAAACGTCTTCGTGAACTGACCGCTATGATCACTTCTTGTCCTATCGAAGGAGAACTGTTCCAAATTAATCTGAGTGCTTTGTGAAAACGGACCACGGGTCGCCGGCTCCGCCCCCAGCGCTCTGGTCCTGGACCGAGCGATGAAGGCCAGGGTCTCATGAGGATCCGTCACTGGCCGAAGCAGCTTTATTGCCGAAGCGCGGATGCCGAGATACCCCTGAAACAGACTTGAGGTCGGCATCACCTTTATCCACAGATAGCCCCTCCCGAAGTTGCCATCCGGAAGATGGGGTTTCAGTGTCTGGTTCTTGATCCAGTTTGCATCAATGGTGTTGAACGCAAACGAGCCTGTTTGGAGCGCAAAATCAAATGAATTATAATAGTTAATCGCCTCGCCTGAAGCCCCAATCAAGAAGCCGCGATAGCCCCCGTGAGGAAAATAGGGATCGGGGGTCTTGAGTTGTGTCGGTGCCAGCGCTTCTGCACGGAGCAGTTCCTGCTGGTCGAGGTTTGGATTGAGGTCAAACATGCCGGCCGGCGTTGCGCTTTGAAAGTAGAGCGTTCGCGAAGGCTGGATGCCCTGACGCAGGGCGCTGGCGACCACCATGCCA